>NZ_BCBG01000010.1:0-268421 GCF_001320485.1 Pseudomonas sp. NBRC 111130 | reverse complement strand
GGGCGGCGCTCGATCTCACAGGCGACACACCTCTCAAGCCAAACATGGCATAACACTTGCTCAAGCCACGTCATCCTTCTTTGAAACCCCGATGGACGACGGATTATTGGCATGGCGAAGAGCGACGCAGTGAAAGACCCCGCCGCAAAAGGCAAACTCAAGCTGATCCTGCTGCTGGTGCTGGCCCTGTTGCTGGCAGTCGGCCTGTCGGTGGGCGCCACCTGGTTCATCATGCACAAGACTGAATCGGCACCCGCCCCGGAAGCAGCTGCCACCAACGCCAAGGCCCCAGCGATCTACGTGCCGCTGGCGCCCGCCTTCGTGGTCAACTTCAACCAGAACGGCCGCCAGCGCTACATGCAGCTGAGCATCACGATGCAAGGCCGTAGCCAGGCCGACCTGGACGCGCTCACTGTGCACATGCCGGTGATCCGCAACAACCTGGTGATGATGTTCTCCGGGCAGGGCTTCGACACCCTGGCGGCCAGTTCGGTGGGCCAGGAGATGCTGCGTCAGAAAGCCACCGCAGTGGTTCAGGAAGTGGCGCAGAAGGAAGTCGGCAGGCCGGTGGTCGACCAGTTGCTGTTCACCAATTTCGTATTGCAGTAGGAGTCCGCAATGGCCGTACAGGACCTGCTGTCCCAGGATGAGATCGATGCCCTGTTGCATGGCGTCGACGATGGGCTGGTACAGACCGAGAGCGCTGCCGAGCCTGGCAGCATCAAAAGCTACGACCTGACCAGCCAGGATCGGATCGTGCGGGGTCGCATGCCGACCCTGGAAATGATCAACGAGCGTTTCGCCCGCTACACCCGCATCAGCATGTTCAACCTGCTGCGCCGCTCGGCCGACGTGGCTGTCGGCGGCGTGCAGGTGATGAAGTTTGGCGAGTACGTGCATTCGCTGTACGTGCCGACCAGCCTCAACCTGGTCAAGATCAAGCCACTGCGTGGTACCGCGCTGTTCATCCTCGACGCCAAGCTGGTGTTCAAGCTGGTGGACAACTTCTTCGGCGGGGACGGCCGTCACGCCAAGATCGAAGGCCGCGAATTCACTCCCACCGAGTTGCGCGTGGTGCGCATGGTGCTGGACCAGTGCTTCGTCGACCTCAAGGAGGCATGGCAGGCGATCATGCCGGTCAACTTCGAGTACATGAACTCAGAGGTCAACCCGGCCATGGCCAACATCGTCGGCCCGAGCGAAGCGGTGGTGGTGTCGACCTTCCACATCGAACTGGACGGCGGTGGCGGTGACCTGCATGTAACCATGCCGTATTCGATGATCGAGCCGGTGCGGGAAATGCTCGACGCCGGCTTCCAGTCCGACCTCGACGACCAGGACGAGCGCTGGGTCAAGGCCCTGCGCGAGGACGTGCTGGATGTCTCCGTGCCGCTGACCGCCACGGTTGCCCGCCGCCAGCTGAAGCTGCGCGACATCCTGCACATGCAGGCCGGCGACGTGATTCCGGTCGAGCTGCCCGAGCACCTGGTGCTGCGCGCCAATGGCGTGCCGTCGTTCAAGGCGCGCCTGGGTTCGCACAAGGGCAACCTGGCCCTGCAGATCATCGACCCGATCGAACGCCGCTGAACGCGTGCCGATCGCTCTCAACGAATTGAATGCCTGTCGAGGACATCATGGCTAACGAAAACGAGATCACTTCCCCTGAAGACCAGGCTTTGGCCGATGAGTGGGCTGCGGCCCTGGAAGAAACCGGTGATGCCGGCCAGTCCGACATCGATGCACTGCTCGCCGCTGACAGCGGCAAGCCCAGTGCCGGTCGCCTGCCGATGGAGGAGTTCGCCAGCTCGCCGCGGCCGAACGAGAACGTCAGCCTCGAAGGCCCGAACCTGGATGTGATCCTGGATATTCCGGTGAGCATTTCCATGGAAGTGGGCAGTACCGAAATCAACATCCGCAACCTGCTGCAGCTCAACCAGGGCTCGGTGATCGAACTTGACCGGCTGGCCGGTGAGCCGCTCGATGTGCTGGTCAACGGCACGCTGATCGCCCACGGTGAAGTGGTAGTGGTCAACGAGAAGTTCGGCATCCGCCTGACTGACGTGATCAGCCCCAGCGAACGTATCAAGAAGCTGCGCTGAGTGAAGCGCACGATGCGGGCCGTGTTGGCCCTGGCCACGCTGCTGGTCAGCGACCTGGCCATCGCCGCTGCCACGCCTGCTGCCTCGCCGGCTGCGGTGCCGGCCACTGCGCCCGGCAGCTTGGGCGGGCAGCTGGCGCAGATGGTGTTCGGCCTGTTGCTGGTGGTGGGGCTGATCTTCTTCCTGGCCTGGGCGCTGCGCCGCATGCAGGGTGCCACGCCCAAGGGCGGGCAGGTGATCGAGATCGTCGGCAGCCGCGCCATCGGCCCGCGTGACCGGCTGCTGCTGGTGCAGGTCGGCAAGGAGCAGATCCTCATCGGTCACACGCCAGGCAGCATCGAAGCCCTGCATGTCATGGCCGAACCGGTCGAAGTGCCCGTCAGCGCCCGCCAGGCGACGCCAGAGTTTGCCCAGCGGCTGATGGAGCTGATGGGCAAGGATCAGAAGGACAAGAAGTGATGAATGGCGCGTTGCGCATTTTGTTGAGCACCTTGTTGCCAATCGCCCTGCTGCTGGCAGCGCCGCTGGCCCAGGGCGCGGACCCGCTGTCGATCCCGGCCATCACCTTGTCCAACACTGCGGACGGGCAGCAGGAGTATTCGGTCAGCCTGCAGATCCTGCTGATCATGACGGCGCTGAGCTTCATCCCGGCGTTCGTCATCCTGATGACCAGCTTCACCCGCATCATCATCGTGTTCTCGATCCTGCGTCAGGCCCTGGGCCTGCAGCAGACGCCGTCGAACCAGGTGCTGACCGGCATGGCCCTGTTCCTGACGATGTTCATCATGGCGCCGGTGTTCGACCGGGTTAACCAGGATGCCCTGCAGCCGTACCTGAGCGAGAAGATGACCGCCCAGCAAGCCATCGACAAGGCCCAGGGCCCGCTCAAGGACTTCATGCTGGCGCAGACCCGGCAAAGCGATCTCGACCTGTTCATGCGCCTGTCCAAGCGCACCGACATCGCCGGCCCCGACCAGGTCCCGCTGACGATTTTGGTACCGGCATTCGTTACCTCGGAATTGAAGACCGCGTTCCAGATCGGCTTCATGATCTTCATCCCGTTCCTGATCATCGACATGGTCGTGGCCAGTGTGCTGATGGCCATGGGCATGATGATGCTGTCGCCGCTGATCATCTCGCTGCCGTTCAAGATCATGCTGTTTGTCCTGGTCGATGGCTGGGCGCTGATCATGGGCACCTTGGCCGGCAGTTTCGGCGGCGTGTGACGCTGCCAGGAGAGCCTACGCATGACACCTGAAGTCGCTGTCGACCTGTTCCGTGACGCACTGTGGCTGACCACCCTGATGGTTGCCATCCTGGTGATACCGAGTCTGCTGGTTGGCCTGGTCGTGGCGATGTTCCAGGCTGCCACGCAGATCAACGAACAGACCCTGAGCTTCTTGCCGCGCCTGCTGGTGATGCTGGTCACGCTGATCGTCGCCGGGCCATGGCTGGTACAGAAGTTCATGGAGTACATCACCGGCCTGTACACCAGCATCCCGCAGCTGATCGGTTGAGCCTGCCATGCTGGAGCTGACCGACGCGCAGATCGGCACCTGGGTCGCCACCTTCATCCTGCCGCTGTTCAGGGTGACGGCGGTGCTGATGACCATGCCGATCTTCGGCACCCGCATGCTGCCGGCGCGCATTCGCCTGTATGTGGCGGTGGCGATTACCGTGGTGATCGTGCCGGCCTTGCCGCCCCTGCCGGAATTCGACCCGCTGAGCCTGCGCGGCCTGCTGCTGTGTGGCGAGCAGGTGATCGTTGGCGCGTTGTTCGGGTTCTCCCTGCAGCTGCTGTTCCAGGTCTTCGTCATCGCCGGGCAGATTGTCGCCGTGCAGATGGGCATGGCCTTTGCCTCCATGGTCGACCCGGCCAACGGGGTCAACGTGGCCGTCATCAGCCAGTTCATGACCATGCTGGTCAGCGTGCTGTTCCTGCTGATGAACGGCCACCTGGTGGCGTTCGAAGTGTTGACCGAAAGCTTTACCACCTTGCCGGTAGGCAACGCCTTGGTTGTCAGTCACTTCTGGGAGCTGGCCGGGCGCCTGAGCTGGGTGTTCGGTGCCGGATTGCTGTTGATCCTGCCGGCCATCACTGCGCTGCTGGTGGTGAACATCGCGTTTGGCGTGATGACCCGCGCAGCGCCCCAGCTGAACATCTTTTCCATCGGTTTTCCACTGACGCTGGTACTGGGCATGGGCATCTTCTGGGTCGGGTTGGCCGACATTCTCTCCCACTACCAGGCGTTGGCCAGTGACGCGTTGCAGTGGCTGCGTGAACTGGCAAGGGCGCGCTGAGCATGGCTGAAAGCGAGAGTGGGCAGGACAAGACGGAAGACCCCACCGACAAACGCAAGCGCGATGCGCGCGAGAAAGGTGAGATTGCCCGTTCCAAGGAGCTCAACACCGTAGCCTCCACCCTGGCCGGTGCCGGCGCGCTGCTGGCCTTTGGCGGCAACCTGGCGGAAACCTTGATGACGCTGATGCGGATGAACTTTTCCCTGCCCCGGGAGGTGCTGACCGACGAGCGCTCGATGGGCATGTTCCTGCTGGCGTCCGGCAAGATGGCCATATGGGCGGTGCAGCCGGTGCTCATGCTGCTGTTCGTGATCGCCTTCGTGTCACCCATCGCCCTTGGCGGGTTCATCTTTTCCGGAAGCCTGTTGCAGCCCAAGTTCAGCCGGATGAACCCGTTGTCAGGTATCAAGCGGATGTTTTCGCTCAACTCGCTGACCGAGTTGCTCAAGGCGATGGCCAAGTTCTTCGTGATCCTGATCGTTGCGCTGGTGGTGCTGGGCAATGATCGCCAGGCGTTGTTGGCCATCGCCAACGAGCCGCTGGAGCAGGCGATCATCCACAGCGTCCAGGTGGTCGGCTGGAGTGCCTTGTGGATGGCGGCCGGGTTGCTGTTGATCGCGGCGGCGGACGTGCCGTTCCAGCTCTGGCAGACGCACAAGAAGCTGAAGATGACCAAGCAGGAGGTCAAGGACGAGTACAAGGACAGCGAAGGCAAGCCTGAGGTCAAGCAGCGCATCCGCCAGTTGCAGCGCGAGGTGTCGCAGCGGCGCATGATGGCGGCTGTGCCCGAGGCCGACGTGATCATCACCAACCCGACGCACTATGCCGTGGCCCTGCAGTACGACCCGGAGAAGGGCGGGGTAGCGCCGTTGCTGGTGGCCAAGGGAACTGACTTCATTGCCTTGAAGATTCGCGAGATCGGCGTCGAGCACAAGGTGCAGATCCTCGAATCGCCGGCCCTGGCGCGGGCGATCTACTACTCCACCGAGGTCGAGGGGGAGATTCCGGCGGGGCTGTACCTGGCGGTGGCGCAGGTGCTGGCCTATGTGTTCCAGATTCGCCAGTACCGTTCTGGCAAGGGCAAGCGGCCAGAGCCGCTGAAGCCAGACCTGCCGATTCCGCCGGACCTTCGTCGCGACAACTGATTCTAGCCTGTACCGGCCTCTTCGCGGGCATGCCCGCTCCCACAGGAATATCACAAGGGCTGAGTGTGCGCGGTACTTGTGGAAGCGGGCGTGCCCGCGAAGAGGCCTGTTTAGGCAACATAAATCCATAGCCGAGCAAAGTTGGAAGGCTTCTTGCAAAGCCACGCCCAAGCGCCCCTTGGGCGTCAAAGTTTTGCATCAAGAGGACTCGCGGTGGATCGCACTCAGTTAATCAGCAACGCCCGCAACAACCTGGCCGGGCTCGGCCGGGGCAATCTGGGCGTGCCGTTGCTGCTGCTGGTGATGTTGGCAATGATGATGTTGCCGATACCGCCGTTCCTGCTCGACGTGTTCTTCACCTTCAACATCGCCCTGTCGATCGTGGTCCTGCTGGTCTGCGTGTACGCCCTGCGCCCGCTGGACTTCGCCGCGTTCCCGACCATCCTGCTGGTGGCAACCTTGCTGCGCCTGGCGTTGAACGTGGCCTCCACGCGGGTGGTGATGCTCCATGGCCAGGAGGGCCATGGCGCTGCCGGTAAAGTGATCCAGGCCTTTGGTGAGGTGGTGATCGGCGGCAATTACGTCGTGGGTGCGGTGGTGTTCGCCATCCTCATGATCATCAACTTCGTGGTGGTGACCAAAGGTGCCGGGCGTATTTCCGAGGTGAGCGCACGCTTCACCCTCGACGCCATGCCGGGCAAGCAGATGGCCATCGACGCCGACCTCAATGCCGGCCTGATCGACCAGGCCCAGGCCAAGGCGCGTCGTGCCGAGGTGGCCCAGGAGGCCGAGTTCTACGGCTCGATGGACGGTGCCAGCAAGTTCGTCCGTGGTGACGCCATCGCCGGCCTGCTGATCCTGTTCATCAACCTCATCGGCGGCATGCTGATCGGTATGCTGCAACACAACATGTCGTTCAGCGATGCGGGCAAGGTCTACGCCTTGCTGACCATCGGTGACGGTTTGGTGGCGCAATTGCCATCACTGCTGCTGTCCACCGCCGCCGCGATCATGGTGACCCGTGCCTCCGGCTCCGAGGACATGGGCAAGCTGATCAACCGCCAGATGTTCGATTCGCCCAAGGCGCTGGGGGTGTCGGCGGCGCTGATGATCATCATGGGCCTGGTGCCGGGCATGCCACACATTGCCTTCCTCAGCCTCGGCCTGCTGGCCGGTGGCGGCGCCTACCTGGTATGGAAAAAGCAGCAGAAGGCCAAACTCGAGGCGCAGAAGGAGGCGCAGCGCCAGCAGGACCTGCTGCCGTCGCCGCAGCGCGCGCTGGAGACCAAGGAGCTGGGCTGGGACGACGTGACGCCGATCGACATGATCGGCCTGGAAGTGGGCTACCGCCTGATTCCGCTGGTCGACCGCAACCAGGGTGGGCAACTGCTGGCGCGGATCAAGGGGGTGCGCAAGAAACTGTCGCAGGACCTGGGTTTTCTCATGCCGACCGTACACATCCGCGATAACCTCGACCTGCAACCCAGCGCTTATCGCCTGACGCTGATGGGGGTGATCCTGGCGGAGGCCGAGATCTATCCGGACCGCGAACTGGCGATCAACCCCGGCCAGGTGTTCGGCACGCTCAACGGTATCGCCGCGCGCGACCCGGCATTCGGCCTTGAGGCGGTATGGATCGACATCGGCCAGCGCGCGCAGGCGCAATCGCTGGGGTACACCG
This sequence comes from Pseudomonas sp. NBRC 111130, assembly GCF_001320485.1. Classification (NCBI taxonomy): domain Bacteria; kingdom Pseudomonadati; phylum Pseudomonadota; class Gammaproteobacteria; order Pseudomonadales; family Pseudomonadaceae; genus Pseudomonas; species Pseudomonas sp. NBRC 111130. The sequence goes on along the minus strand of NZ_BCBG01000010.1, from coordinate 261,195 downwards.
TGGTCGACGCCAGTACCGTGGTGGCTACCCACCTCAACCAGATCCTGCAGAAGCACTGCCACGAGCTGATCGGCCATGAGGAGGTCCAGCAACTGTTGCAGGTCTTGTCCAAGGCATCGCCTAAACTTGCAGAAGAGTTGGTGCCGGGTGTCATTTCCTTGTCGGGGCTGCTCAAGGTCCTGCAGGCATTGTTGTCCGAGCAAGTGCCGGTGCGTGACATCCGCAGTATTGCCGAGGCCATCGCCAACAATGCCAGCAAGAGTCAAGATACCGCCGCGCTGGTGGCAGCAGTGCGCGTCGGATTGTGTCGCGCCATCGTCCAAAGCATTGTCGGCGTTGAGTCCGAGCTTCCCGTGATCACCCTTGAGCCAAGGTTGGAACAGATTTTGCTCAATAGTTTGCAAAGGGCCGGGCAGGGCCAGGAAGACGGTGTTCTTCTTGAGCCGAGCATGGCCGAAAAGCTGCAGCGCTCGTTGATCGACGCCTGCCAGCGCCAGGAGATGCAAGGCCAGCCGGCCATTCTCCTGGTCGCTGGCCCGATCCGTGCCATGCTGTCGCGCTTCGGCCGCCTGGCTGTACCGAATTTGCATGTTCTGGCGTATCAGGAAATACCGGATAACAAGCAAGTCACCATCGTTGCCACAGTGGGCCCCAACGGCTGAGGTAGTGGGTTATGCAAGTCAAGCGTTTTTTCGCCGCCGATATGCGTCAGGCCATGAAGCTGGTCCGTGATGAGCTGGGCTCCGATGCCGCCATCATTGGCAACCGCCGCATCGCCGGAGGTGTCGAGCTGACCGCCGCGCTGGACTACAAGCTGTCCGCGCTGGCCCCCCGCGTGCCTAACGTCGCGCTGGAAGAAGAGCTGCGCAAGACCCAGTCGCGCATCGCCACAGCCCAGGCCGAGCTGGACAACCGCGCCGAAGCCAGCGAAGGCAACCGCCAATTGTTCGCCGGCCAGTCGTTGACCGCGGCCGAGCCGTTGATCGAGCCGCACGTGGAGGCGCCGGCACCCGCTGCCGCGCCCACCCCGGCGCCGGTCGACCCGCGCCTGTTCGACGCCATGCGCTCGGAGCTCTCGGGCCTGCGCGAACTGCTCGAAGTGCAGCTCGGCTCGCTGGCCTGGAACCAGCTGCAGGGCAGCAAACCGGCTCAGGCCAACCTGTGGCGTCGCCTGCAGCGCATCGGCCTGTCCGGCCCGATCGCCCGCGAGCTGCTCGACCTCACCCAGGAGATCGAAGAGCCGCGTCAGGCCTGGCGCATGCTGCTGGCGCACCTGGCGCGGATGATCGAAGTGCCGCAGATCGAGCCGATCGAAGAGGGCGGGGTCATCGCCATGGTCGGCCCTGCCGGCATGGGCAAGACCACCACCCTGGCCAAGCTGGCGGCACGCTATGTGCTCAAGTACGGCCCGCAGAACCTGGCCCTGGTGAGCATGGACAGCTTCCGCATCGGTGCCCAGGAACAGCTCAAGACCCTGGGGCGCATCCTCAATGTGCCGGTGACCTACGTCGACCCTGGCCAATCGCTGGCAGCAGCGCTGGAACCGCTGCTGCGCAAGCGTGTGGTACTGATCGACACCGCCGGCCTGCAGGCCAGCGACCCGGCCCTGCGCATGCAGCTGGAAACCCTGGCCGGGCGTGGCATCGCCGCGAAGAACTACCTGGTACTGGCCACCACCAGCCAGAAGCAGGTGCTGACCGCCGCCTACCATAGCTACAAGCGCTGCGGCCTGGCCGGCTGCATCCTGACCAAACTCGATGAAACGGCGAGCCTCGGCGATGTGCTGAGCCTGGCCATCAGTCATGAACTGCCCGTGGCCTACCTCACCGATGGCCCGCGTATTCCTGACGACCTGCACCTGCCACGCCCGCACCAACTGGTGACCCGCGCGGTCAATGTGCAGTTGCAGGACGAGCCCAGCGAAGAGGCGATGGCCGACATGTTCGCTGATCTCTACCACAACCCGCGGCGCGCGGGTTGAGGATGAAGCGTATGCAAAGTACCTACATTCCGGGGTTGGCAGTCTTGCCCCGCGTGTGGCTTGGGTCCAAGCGAGACAAGGTAAACAACGAACATGGGTAGCATGCATCCCGTACAGGTGATCGCCGTCACCGGTGGCAAAGGTGGCGTCGGCAAGACTAACGTGTCAGTGAACTTGTCCCTGGCGCTGGCTGAACTCGGCCGCCGGGTGATGTTGCTGGACGCCGACCTTGGCCTGGCCAATGTCGACGTATTGCTGGGCCTCACCCCGAAGCGCACCCTGGCCGATGTCATCGAAGGGCGCTGCGAGCTGCGCGACGTGCTGTTGCAGGGGCCTGGCGGTGTGCGCATCGTGCCGGCCGCCTCCGGCACCCAGAGCATGGTGCACCTGGCCCCGGCGCAGCATGCCGGGTTGATCCAGGCCTTCAGCGAGATCGGCGACAACCTCGATGTGCTGGTGATCGACACCGCTGCAGGCATTGGTGACTCGGTAGTCAGCTTCGTGCGCGCCGCCCAGGAAGTGCTGCTCGTGGTGTGCGACGAGCCGACCTCGATCACCGACGCCTACGCGCTGATCAAGCTGCTCAACCGCGACTACGGGATGAACCGTTTCCGCGTGCTGGCCAACATGGCGCAAAGCCCGCAGGAAGGGCGCAACCTGTTCGCCAAGTTGACCAAGGTCACCGACCGCTTCCTCGACGTCGCCCTGCAATACGTCGGTGCCGTGCCTTACGACGAAAGCGTGCGCAAGGCGGTGCAGAAGCAGCGCGCGGTGTACGAGGCCTTCCCCCGCTCCAAGTGCGCCCTGGCATTCAAGGCCATTGCGCAGAAGGTTGACAGCTGGCCGCTGCCTGCCAACCCGCGCGGCCACCTTGAGTTCTTCGTCGAGCGCCTGGTGCAACCCACCAGCGCAGGGCCCGTGCTATGAACGCGAGCGGCTTCAAGATGTACAGCAAAGCGTCGAAAGACGCCCAGTTCGAGCTGGTGGAGCGCTATGCGCCGCTGGTCAAGCGCATTGCCTACCACTTGCTGGCGCGCCTGCCGGCCAATGTCCAGGTCGAAGACCTGATCCAGGCCGGCATGATCGGCCTTTTGGAAGTGGCCAACAAATACGACGCCAGCAAGGGCGCCAGCTTTGAAACCTACGCGGGTATCCGCATCCGCGGGGCGATGCTCGACGAGGTCCGCAAGGGCGATTGGGCACCGCGTTCGGTGCACCGCAATACGCGCATGGTCAGTGACGCGATGCGCGCCGTGGAAGCAAGAACTGGCCGCGACGCTAAAGATCATGAAGTTGCTGCCGAACTCCAATTGAGTCTCGATGATTACTACGGGATCTTGAACGATACCTTGGGCAGCCGCCTGTTCAGTTTCGACGACCTGCTGCAGGACGGCGAGCACGAAGGGCTGCACGAGGACGGCGCCAGTAGCCAGGTCGAGCCGTCACGCGATCTGGAGGACGAGCGCTTCCAGGCTGCCCTGACCGATGCGATCGCCAACCTGCCGGAGCGTGAGCGCCTGGTGCTGGCGCTGTACTACGACGAAGAGCTGAACCTCAAGGAGATCGGTGAGGTGCTGGGGGTCAGCGAATCGCGTGTCAGTCAGTTGCACAGCCAGTGTGCCGCGCGCCTGCGCAGCCGCCTGGGGGAATGGCGGGCGCGTTGAGCCGAGGGTCGTTGCAGTCGTTTTCCACGTTGTACCGAATTGAATGAATACGCGTGCTCGGGGCCGAGCGCGTTTGAGACTGCTTGGAGGTCTACTTGAACAAAGACATGAAAATCCTCATCGTTGACGACTTTTCGACGATGCGGCGGATCATCAAGAACCTGTTGCGTGACCTGGGCTTCACCAACACCGAAGAAGCCGACGACGGCACCACTGCGCTGCCGATGCTCGAAAGCGGCCACTACGACTTCCTGGTGACCGACTGGAACATGCCGGGCATGTCCGGTATCGACCTGCTGCGCAAGGTGCGTGCCCACGATCGGCTGAAAACCATGCCGGTACTGATGGTGACCGCCGAAGCCAAGCGCGACCAGATCATCGAAGCGGCCCAGGCCGGCGTGAATGGTTACGTGGTCAAGCCGTTCACCGCCCAGGTGCTGAAAGAAAAGATCGAGAAGATCTTCGAGCGCGTCAACGGCTGAGTCACGTCAGGGGGGCGCCATGGAATCATCAAATACGTCATTGGGGGAGTTCGAGTCGACCCTCAAGAAGCACGCGCAAGAATTGGTATCGAGCCTGGAGAAAGGCCGCTTCGGCGATGCCGTGCAACTGATCCACCAGCTCAACCAGACCCGAGACCGTGGCCTGTACCAGGAGGTCGGCAAGCTCACCCGTGAGCTGCACAGCGCGATCGTCAGCTTCCAGATCGACCCGCGCATGCCGCAGGCCGAGGAAGTCTCGCAGATCACCGATGCCACCGAGCGCCTGTCCTATGTGGTCAAGCTCACCGAGGGTGCGGCCAACCGCACCATGGACCTGGTGGAGGAGAGCACCCCGGTGCTCAACGAGCTGGCAGCCGAGGCGCAAGGGCTGAGCGTCGACTGGCAGCGCTTCATGCGCCGCGAAGTCGCAGCGCCGGAGTTTCGCGAACTGGTCAAACGTGTCGACAGTTTCCTGACGCACAGCGCCGAGGGCAACCGCAAGGTCGCCGGCCACCTCAACGACATACTGCTGGCCCAGGACTACCAAGACCTGACCGGCCAGGTGATCAAGCGCGTCACTGCGCTGGTGACCGAAGTGGAAAGCAATCTGCTCAAGCTCGTGCTGATGGCCAGTCAGGTCGACCGTTTTGCCGGTATCGAACACGACCACCAGCAGCTGCGCGCTGAAAAAGATCAAGAAAAACATCCGACTCGGGGTGAAGGTCCGCAGATTCATGCCGATAAGCGTGAAGACGTTGTGTCCGGTCAGGACGACGTCGACGATCTGCTGTCCAGCCTGGGTTTTTAAGGAGCACGTTTAATGAGCTTCGGCGCCGATGAAGAAATCCTTCAGGATTTCCTGGTAGAAGCCGGCGAAATTCTTGAGCAACTGTCCGAGCAACTGGTCGAGCTGGAAAGCCGGCCTGACGATGCCGACCTGCTCAATGCGATCTTTCGCGGTTTCCACACTGTAAAAGGGGGCGCCGGCTTCCTTCAGCTGAATGAGCTGGTGGAGTGCTGCCACATCGCCGAGAACGTGTTCGACATCCTGCGCAAAGGTGAGCGCCGGGTCGACGCGGAACTGATGGACGTGGTGCTCGAAGCACTGGACACGGTCAACAGCATGTTCGGCCAGGTGCGTGAGCGCAGTGCAGTCACACCGGCCACCCCGGAGCTGCTGGCGGCCCTGTCGCGCCTGGCAGAGCCTGCCAGTGCCGATGCCCCTGCGCCGGTGGTCGAGGCAGCGCCCGAGCCTGTGGCGGCCGAGGCGGACATCACCGACACCGAGTTCGAACAGCTGCTCGACTCGCTCGATGCGGTCAAGGCCGAAGCTGCCGCTGCCCAAGCGCAAATGCAGGGCGAGACCCTGAGCGGCTCGGGTGACGACATCACCGACGCCGAGTTCGAATCGTTGCTCGACCAGTTGCATGGCAAGGGCCAATTCTCGCCCGAAGTCGCCGCCGCCGAAGCGGGGGGCGATGCCAGTGCGCCGGTGAGCGACGAGATCACCGACGAAGAATTCGAGTCGCTGCTCGACCAGTTGCATGGCAAAGGCACCTTCCAGGCCGACGCCTTGCCGGCTGCCGCCGCTACTGCGCAAAACGTGGTCGCACCCGCCAGCAGTGACGAGATCACCGAACACGAGTTCGAAGCGTTGCTCGACCAGTTGCACGGCAAGGGCAAGTTCACCGGTGACAGCGCTGCCAGCGAAGCGCCGGTTGCCGCGGCAGAGCCAGTTGCGGCGGTGGCCGAAAGCAAACCGATCGCCAAGCCTGCAGCAGCACCGGCAGCCGCTGCACCGGCTGCGGCTGCCAGGCCAGCAGCGCCAGCCCGTACTCCGGCCCCGGCCGCGGAAAAGCCTGCCAGCGAAGCGGAAACCACCGTGCGCGTCGATACTGCGCGGCTGGACGAGATCATGAACATGGTCGGCGAACTGGTGCTGGTGCGTAACCGTCTGGTGCGCCTGGGCCTGAACAGCGGCGACGAGGCCATGTCCAAGGCGGTGTCCAACCTCGATGTGGTCACCGCCGACCTGCAGACCGCGGTGATGAAAACCCGCATGCAGCCGATCAAGAAGGTGTTCGGCCGCTTCCCGCGCCTGGTCCGCGACCTGGCTCGGCAGTTGAAGAAAGAGATCAACCTGGAGCTGGTCGGTGAAGAGACCGACCTCGACAAGAACCTCGTCGAGGCCTTGGCCGACCCGCTGGTGCACCTGGTGCGCAACGCCGTCGACCACGGTGTCGAGATGCCGGACGAGCGTGAAGCCGCCGGCAAGGCCCGCACCGGCCGCGTGGTGCTCTCGGCCGAGCAGGAAGGTGACCACATCCTGCTGTCGATCTCCGATGATGGCAAGGGCATGGACCCGAGCATCCTGCGCGCCAAGGCCGTGGAAAAGGGCCTGATGGACAAGGACGCTGCCGACCGCCTCAGCGAGTCGGACTGCTACAACCTGATCTTCGCCCCGGGCTTCTCGACCAAGACCGAGATCTCCGACGTGTCTGGCCGCGGCGTCGGCATGGACGTGGTGAAGACCAAGATTTCCCAGCTCAACGGCTCGATCAACATTTTCTCGGCCAAGGGCCAGGGCTCGAAGATCGTCATCAAGGTGCCGCTGACCCTGGCGATCATGCCGACCCTGATGGTGATGCTGGGCAACCAGGCATTCGCCTTCCCGCTGGTCAACGTCAACGAGATCTTCCACCTCGACCTGTCGCGCACCAACGTGGTCGACGGCCAGGAAGTGGTGATCGTGCGCGACAAGGCGCTGCCGCTGTTCTACCTCAAGCGCTGGCTGGTTCAGGGCCAGGTGCACGAGGAGCAGCATGAGGGCCATGTGGTGATCCTCTCGGTCGGCACCCAGCGCATCGGTTTCGTGGTCGACCAGCTGGTCGGCCAGGAAGAGGTGGTGATCAAGCCGCTGGGCAAGATGCTGCAGGGCACCCCGGGCATGTCTGGCGCCACCATCACCGGTGACGGCCGCATCGCGCTGATTCTCGACGTGCCGAGCATGCTCAAGCGTTACGCGGCACGGCGTATCTGATTTTCGGCGGCGCACCCTGGCGGGTTGCGCCGCCTAATGGAGTGTTTATGGCAGTCAAGGTCCTGGTGGTGGATGATTCCGGTTTCTTCCGCCGCCGCGTTTCGGAAATCCTCTCGGCGGACCCGACGATCCAGGTGGTTGGCACCGCGACCAACGGCAGGGAAGCGATCGACCAGGCACTGGCGCTCAAGCCCGATGTCATCACCATGGACTACGAAATGCCCATGATGGATGGCATCACTGCAGTGCGGCATATCATGCAGCGCTGCCCGACGCCCGTTTTGATGTTCTCCTCGCTGACCCATGAAGGCGCCCGCGTCACCCTCGACGCTCTGGATGCCGGTGCAGTGGATTACCTGCCGAAGAACTTCGAAGACATCTCGCGCAACCCAGAGAAGGTCAAGCAGCTGCTGTGCGAGAAGGTGCACACCATCTCGCGCAGCAACCGCCGTTTTGGAAGCTACGCCAGCCACGCGCCGGTCAGCGCACCTGCGCCGGCCAGCGGCCATGCACCCGCCAGCAGCCTGGCCAGCGCCGCGCCGGTGCGTGCTGCTGCACCTGCCCGTGTGCCGACGCCGGCACCGGCTGCATCACATTCCCCGGCACCCAAGCGCAAGCCTTACAAGCTGGTGGCGATCGGGACTTCCACTGGCGGCCCGGTGGCCCTGCAGCGGGTGCTGACCCAGTTGCCGGCCAGCTTCCCGGCGCCGATCGTGCTGATCCAGCACATGCCCGCTGCCTTCACCAAGGCATTCGCCGAACGCCTCGACAAGCTGTGCAAGATCAGCGTCAAGGAAGCCGAGGACGGCGACGTGCTGCGCCCGGGCCTGGCGCTGCTGGCCCCCGGCGGCAAGCAGATGATGATCGACGGCCGTGGCACGGTGAAGATCCTGCCAGGCGACGAGCGCCTGAACTACAAGCCGTGCGTGGACATTACCTTCGGCTCGGCCGCCAAGTCCTATGGTGACAAGGTGCTGTCGGTGGTGCTCACCGGCATGGGCGCCGATGGCCGTGAAGGCGCACGCCTGCTCAAGCAGGGCGGCAGCACCGTGTGGGCCCAGGATGAAGCCAGTTGCGTGATCTATGGCATGCCCATGGCCATCGTCAAAGCCAACCTGGCCGACGCGGTGTACAGCCTGGATGAAATCGGCAAACACCTGGTCGAGGCTTGCGTCTGATGGATGTGCTCAGCCTGATTGGCCTGATCCTGGCGTTTGTCGCCATCGTCGGTGGCAACTTCCTCGAAGGTGGCCACGTGGGGGCCTTGCTCAATGGCCCGGCCGGCCTGATCGTGCTCGGTGGCACCCTGGCGGCGGCCTTGCTGCAGTCGCCGCTGCCGGCATTCAAGCGCGCTTTGCAGATCTTGCGCTGGATTTTCTTCCCGCCGCGGGTCGACCTCGCCGGTGGTATCGACCGTGTGGTCAACTGGAGCCTGACGGCGCGCAAGGAAGGCCTGCTCGGCCTGGAAGGCGTGGCCGATGCCGAACCTGACCCATACGCCCGCAAGGGCCTGCAATTGTTGGTCGACGGTGCCGAGCCGGAATCGATCCGCAGCATCCTCGAAGTCGACTTCCTGACCCAGGAAAGCCGTGATATCCAGGCCGCCAAGGTGTTCGAGAGCATGGGCGGCTATGCCCCGACCATTGGTATCATCGGTGCGGTCATGGGCTTGATCCACGTCATGGGCAACCTGGCTGACCCGTCGCAGCTGGGCAACGGCATCGCCGTGGCCTTCGTCGCCACCATCTACGGCGTGGCCAGTGCCAACCTGATCCTGCTGCCGATCGCCAACAAGCTCAAGGCCATCGTCCTGCGCCAGTCGCGCTACCGCGAGATGCTGCTCGAAGGCCTGCTGTCGATTGCCGAGGGTGAAAACCCGCGCTCGATCGAGCTGAAGCTACAAGGCTTCATGGAGTAAGCCATGCGCCGTCGCCGTCATACCGAGGAGCACGAGAATCACGAACGCTGGCTGGTGTCGTACGCCGACTTCATCACCTTGCTGTTCGCCTTTTTCGTGGTCATGTATTCGATCTCCTCGATCAACGAGGGCAAGTACAAGGTCATTTCGCAAGCGCTGCTCGGGGTGTTCAACGACCCTGAACGCAGCATGAAGCCGATTCCGATCGGGGATGAACAGCCGCTCAGCGTGAAACCGGCGCAGCCGCTGATCAAGGACAGCGAGCAGACCGATGCCGGCCTGGCGCAGACCAGCGTCGACCCCTTGAAAACCATCAGCGACGATGTGCGCGATGCATTCGGCGATTTGATCAAGTCCGACCAGATGACCGTGCGCGGCAATGAGCTGTGGGTGGAGATCGAGCTTAATTCATCGCTGCTGTTCGGCAGTGGCGATGCCATGCCCAGCGACCAGGCGTTCGCCATCATCGAGAAGGTCGGCAAGATCCTCAAGCCGTTCGCCAACCCGGTGCATGTCGAGGGCTTCACCGACAACCTGCCGATCCGCACGGCGCAGTACCCGACCAACTGGGAGCTGTCGGCAGCGCGGGCAGCGAGCATCGTGCGGCTGCTGGCCATGGAAGGGGTCAACCCGGCGCGCATGGCCTCGGTGGGCTATGGCGAGTACCAACCGGTGGCCAGCAACGACAGCGCCGAAGGGCGTGCACGCAATCGTCGGGTGGTGCTGGTTATTTCCCGTAACCTCGAAGTGCGCCGCAGCCTGACCGGCTCGGGCAGTGCCAACGCCACTGCGGATGCTGCGCTGCGTCGTGCTGGCACACAAAGTGCACCGCCAGCTCCAGCAGCGACGACGGCGAGATGAGCCGTCAATTCTCCGTCACCGCATGCCCTGGGGCAGCCGGCGACACCAATGAGACAAGAGTTGTCCTATGAGAGTCTGGGCAGTAGCCAATCAAAAAGGTGGCGTGGGCAAGACCACCACCACTATCGCCCTGGCCGGCCTGCTGGCCGAGGCGGGCAAGCGCGTGGTCGTCGTCGATCTCGACCCGCATGGCTCGATGACCAGCTATTTTGGGCACAACCCGGATGCCCTGGAGCACAGCTGCTACGACCTGTTCCTGCACAAGGGCAGCGTGCCCGAGGGCCTGCCGGGGCAGTTGCTGTTGCCGACCAGCGATGAGCGTATTTCGCTGCTGCCTTCGAGCACGGCGCTGGCGGTGCTGGAGCGTCAGTCGCCAGGGCAGAGTGGCTTGGGGCTGGTGATCGCCAAGAGTCTGGCGCAGTTGTGGCAGGATTTCGACTTTGCGCTGATCGACAGCCCGCCATTGCTGGGCGTGCTGATGGTCAACGCCCTGGCTGCGAGCCAGCAGCTGGTGATTCCGGTGCAAACCGAGTTTCTTGCAGTGAAGGGCCTGGAACGCATGATCGGCACCTTGGCCATGGTCAACCGTTCGCGCAAGCAGGCGTTGCCGTACCAGATCGTGCCGACCCTGTTCGACCGTCGCACCCAGGCCTCGCTCGGCACCCTGAAGGTGCTGCGCGATACCTACGAGCATCAGGTGTGGCAGGGCTACATCCCGGTCGACACGCGCCTGCGCGATGCCAGCCGCAATGGCGTCACGCCGTCGCAGTTCGATGGCAAGAGCCGCGGCGTGATCGCCTATCGGGCACTGCTCAAACATATGCTGACCTACAAGCCCGCCGCGCAGGTGGCCTCATGAATCGACCTGTCGGCACCAAGCCGCAACTGGCCCTGCAGTCCTACCTTGATGGGTTGCTGCAGGAGGCCACCGAGGCCGAGGATATCCTCGAATTGCCAAGCTCGGCTGCACAGCCCGCAGCGGATGATGAGTTCGCCGCCGCCGTGCGTGAAGAGCAGGCACGCGACGCGAATCCGCCGACACTTGCTGCCAAGCCTTTTGCCGAGCCGCAGGTGAAGGTGCTGCCCGCCGTGCTGCCGGTCGAGCAGCCTGTGGTGGCGGTGGTCGAGGCGCAAGTGGTGGCTGAAGCCAGCATCCCGGTGCTGACCGAAGTGCCCACGCCGGAGCCGGTAGCACCGCTGGTGGACGTGCACCTGCCAGCGGCCGGTATGGCTGACATACCGACACCTCCGGCCAGCGTCGATGGCCGCCCGGCCTGGGCGGCCGAGCCGTTCGAGTGCCTGCTGTTCGACGTTGCCGGGTTGACCTTGGCAGTGCCGCTGGTATGCCTGGGCTCGATCTACAGCCTGGAGGGCCAGGAGTTGACGCCGCTGTTCGGTCAGCCGGACTGGTTCCTCGGCATCCTCACCTGCCAGGCCGGCAACCTCAAGGTGCTGGACACCGCGCGCTGGGTGATGCCCGACCGCTACCGCGACGACTTCCGCCAGGGCTTGAACTACGTGATTTCCGTCCAAGGCTACGAATGGGGCCTGGCGGTCCATCAGGTCAGCCGCTCGCTGCGCCTGGACCCGGCCGAGATCAAGTGGCGCAGCCAGCGTGGCCAGCGCCCCTGGTTGGCCGGCACGGTCATCGAACACATGTGTGCACTGCTCGACGTCGCCGAACTGGCCGAGCTGATCGCCAGCGGTGCGGTCAAGCAGTTGCATGGCAAACAGAAATCACACCGAACACAACCGCCAACAGCGGATTTAGAGGGCTAGGGGAATGAAAAAGTCGTCTGCGCAAGGTTCTGAAGATCCGATCCTGCAGTGGGTAACCTTCCGTCTGGACAACGAGTCCTACGGCATCAATGTCATGCAGGTGCAGGAAGTGCTGCGCTACACCGAGATCGCTCCGGTACCGGGCGCGCCAAGCTACGTGCTGGGCATCATCAACCTGCGTGGCAACGTGGTGACGGTGATCGACACCCGCCAGCGCTTTGGCCTGATGCCGTCGGATGTGACCGATAACACCCGTATCGTCATCATCGAGGCTGACAAGCAAGTGGTCGGCATCCTGGTCGACAGCGTCGCCGAGGTGGTGTACCTGCGCCAGTCGGAAATCGAAACGGCGCCGAACGTGGGCAACGAGGAGTCGGCCAAGTTCATCCAGGGCGTGTGCAACAAGAACGGCGAACTGCTGATCCTGGTCGAGCTGGACAAGATGATGACCGAGGAAGAGTGGTCCGAGCTGGAGAACATCTGAGTTGATCTTCGAGGTGGCGGTAATCTTGCTGGCGTTGCTGTGGGCCCTGAGCCTGTGGTTCTTCCTGAACTACAGCAAGCGCCAGCGCGAACTGGCGGCGCAGCAGGCCGTGGGCGATGCCCTGCGCGACCAGCGCATCAAGGACCTGGCCAAGCGCCTGGATGACTACCAGAACGGCACCGTGCGCATGGGTGAGGCACTCCATGAACTGCGCGCGACCGTGGCACCGCTGCCCGAGAGGCTCCAGCAACTGGAGCAGCGCGACCCCAACAGCGTGACCTTCACCCAGGCCGCCAGGCTGGTGGGCATGGGTGCCAGCGTGGCGGAGCTTACCGAAACCTGTGGCCTGACCCAGGCCGAGGCGGAGCTGATGAGCAAGCTGCACCGCGGCGAGTGAAGGTGACAAAGGGTTTCGGATGCCGTCAGTGCACCCAGGATTGGTTCGCGCCAATCCTGGCAATGCGGTCCAACGCCAGCAGATATCGCCTCGTTGCTCATCGGCTACCGGGTGCTGCCCAGCTGTGCGCCTGGCCCATCTGGGCTACCTGGTCCAGTGGTACGTGTTCACGCAGCACGGCATTGAACAGGTTGATATTGAGGGTGGCATGGATGTCGTAGATGGGCGACACCAAGAGGTTGCACAGCTCGCGCAGTTGCTTGAGCCACGGCAACTGATCGTCGATGACGTCGTTCAGCACGCCTGGCCCGCTGATCAGGCTCAGCCGCCGGGCGTAAGCCTGGAATGGCAAAGGTTGCAACAGGGGGTCGGGACGGCTCAGGTAGAAGTCGGGCGCCATGTGAAAGCGCTCTAGTATCCGTTCGGATATTGCGTCGAGTGTGGGGTTGGCCGGGTGGCTGCCGATCATGCTGCTGTTGTACTTGATATACATGCCCATCTGGTCGTTGGACACCGGAGGTGAGAGCAGCAGGCCATCTGCGGTGGTCTTCAGTTCAAGGCGTTGCAGCGGTAGCTCGGTCCGGGTCCCGGTTGCCAGCAGCAGCCGATCATCGGCATCCAGGTACAGCCCCCCGTAATGTGAAAGCAAGCGGTAGCGCAGGATGTCGCAGGCCGAGCTGAAGTTGCGTGCCACGCCGCCATTGCCATCGAGCGCTGCCTGATACTGCGGGAAATAGGGCGATTGGGAAAATGCCTGGAAGAAGTCCTGGTCCTCCAATGGCATCAGCAGGGCCTGGTCAACTCGATGCTCGCGTAATAGACGCAGGTTGGTCAGGTAGGCCGGGCGGTTCTGCCGTGACAGGAAAATCTGAAACCGATAGGGCGAACCGCGCAAGGCGTGGGCGTTGTGGACCAGTGCCTGCAGGAACTCACCTTCGAGTACCTTGTCCCCCAACCAGACACTGCTGACGATTTGCGGAATCGGCGTGCGTTTGAGCTGCGCGTACGGCGCATAGTCGACCGGCAGTTGCAGGTTGATGCCCAGGGCATGCAACGTGGCCGCGCGCTGCGCCTCGCTGGCGATACGCCGTTGCGTGGACAGCACGAGGGCCGGATCGCCTTCGGCCTCGATGATCCAGCGCGGTGGGTTGATCAGTTTGATATCCCGCAAGCGGATGAAGCTGTCACTGGCGAACTCGTAGTGTACCCATTCGCTGGTTACCTGGCCGTTGTGCTGTATCCAGGCAGCGAAACGATGACCCAGGTTCTCGTCGATGCGGGTGACCAGCGCTGAGATGGCTCCCGAGGAAATGTGCGCCTGCTCGCGAAAGGCCAACTCGGCCGGTTCGAGCTCCACCGCTTGAACTTGTGGCGCAGCGCCGATTGGCGCGCCGAGCAGTTCGCCAAGGCGCTGGCTGCTGAAAAAGCCCGGGCGGGTGAAGCGAAACACCTCAGCCGGCCGCCCCAACAGGTTGCCGCCGGCAGGCAGCGCATTGAGCAGGCCGAATACCTGTGTGCTGACGCTTTGCTCTTTTTGCCGCAGGCTCTTGCCATTGATCGCGGCATCCAGACCCAGACCGAACTGGGCAAGGCCGCCGACGACCAGCAGCGGGGTCAGTTCGGGCAGCACGATGACCAGCGGCGCGAGCAGGGTGGTGACCAGGCCGAGGTAACCGGCCCAGTGCGCCTTGTTGATGTCGTGGTTGCTGGTGATCTGGCTGTCGGCGTCGGCGTAGGTGCGCTGCTTTTGCAGCAGGGTCAAAGCCTCGAAGAGGTCGCCCTGGATCGGCGGGCTGTACTTGTCGGGCCGATAGTTGATGACCTCGCCTGGCGTCCACACACCACTGGTGGTGAACCCTGGATGGTTGACCGACAGGCGGTGCGGCCGGGGATACAGGCCGAGCCCCTTGAGCGCCGTGTCCAGCCCGCTGAAGTCCAGGCCGTCCGGCCAGTCGGCACGGTTGAAGTGACTGCGCAGGGCGAGCCGGCTCGCTTCGTCCCGGCACTGCGCGGCGATCCACTGCTGCAGCGCGGCAAGGTTGGCGAACTCGTGGAAGGGGGCCGCGTTTCCGGGAATGTACAGCACTACCTCAGGTGCCGATACATGGCTGAGCAGGACGATGCTCGATGACCTGTAGCCGTAGATATTGAGCATGCTCGAGCGCACGTCCTCGCGTGGCACCAGCCCTGCGGCACGCCAGATCATCAGGCGGCTGGCCGGGGTCAGGCTGCCGTGCAGGATTTGCTGATTGCAGGCGGCGATGAAGGCGATGCGGATGGCCCGCTGGTAATGCGCCTGGCGCTTGAGCCAGTAGGCGTCGAGCTGGGCCTTGAAGTCGTTGTGAAAATGCAGGCTCCAGATGTAGATCTGGAAGTCCTCCGCACGTATGGCCAGGCGTGTGTCCGGTGCGTAGCGGGGCGGTTGGGTGCGCCGGTAGAGCCCATTGAACACCAGATACGACGGGGCGTTGGAAAATAGCCCAGGTGGCTCCAGTCGCTCGACAACGTGCAGCTCGGTGCTGGGCGCCAGGCCTGCCCAATCACCATAGTGAAAGCCACCATAGCCTTCGGCGCTCTCGCCCTGCCAGTTGTTCAACAGTGCCTCGACCAGGTTCAGGCGCTGGGTGATCACGGCGTTCTGCCTGGTGTATGCGCGGCCCTCGCCGAGCGGTTCGCTCTGGTAGTGGAGGCTCACCACATCGACATCCAGTGGAGAGTCGCTGAAGCCTTGGGTGGCGAGCCAGCCGGCCAGCTTGCTGCGTGCCAGCTGGTCAGGGCGCGGCAGGTCGTGCAAGGCCTGGCGCACCAGGTCGAGGTGGGGTGCAGGTAGGGGAAGCATGATGAAGCCCTCATGATCGAAGAGGGCCCAGTGTGCGAAGCGCGGACGGTGCCGGGCGCTAGATAGTGCTATCGGCTGGCGGCAGCCCGAGAATCGCGGGTGAGATATCGCGCGGTTGCACGGGAGCATCGTCGAACCCTGGCGGCACCTTGCCGCGCAATTGCCAGGCGAAGGCGATGATCTCGGCGATGGTCAGGTACAACGCTTCGGGGATCTGCTCGCCCAGCTCCAGGCGCGCCAGCAGGCGAACGAGTTCGGCGTTCTCGTAGATTGGTACTTCGTATTCGCGGGCCAGGGCCAGGATCGCGTCGGCCAGCTCGTCATCACCTTTGGCGGTCAGTGTCGGAGCCTGCTGGCCGTCGTAGCTCAGGGCGATGGCCTGGCGTGGTTGCTTGTTGCTCATGCGGTTTCGTCCACCCAGCGTTGCTCCACCCGCGTGCGCGGGCCCTGTGGCGCAATGCCAGGGTGGCATTCCAGGTCGCCGACGTCGAGGCCGCGGGCCAGCAGGCGTTCGCGCAGGTTGCCGAGCTGGCTGTCGACCAGTCGTGCGGTCTGTTCACGCTCGGCCCAGAGCTGGCCGGACAGCCGCCCCTGGAGCAGTTGCGCCTGCACCTGCAAAGGCCCCAAGGGTGCCAGGTCGAATGCCAGCTCGATCCGCCATAGCGCCTGCAGCGGGTCGTGCGGTTCGTGCTGCTGGCGTTCGGCTTGCTGTTCCGGGGTTTCCTCGCGCTGCAGTTTGACTTGCAGGGGAATGAACTCCTGGCCGTGGCGGATCGGTACTTCTGTCTGCCAGGTGGTCTGCAGGTTGCCGTTTTCCAGCGTGCCGGATTGCTGCAGGCTGCTCAGGGCGTGGCTCTGCAAGCGCGAGATCGCGGCGGCGGCCAGGCGCAGCAGCTGTTGCAGGTCGCCTTCGTTTTCCATGGCCTGCAACAGCCTCGAGGGCAGGGGAAAGGCCCCTGGCGGTGTCCTTGGGCTGACCCGGTCAAGCATGCCCAGGGCACTGCGGGCCATGGCCGGTAGTGCTTGGGCCAGGGTGGCGGAGGCGCTCATCGGGCCGCTGGGTGCGTTGCTCGACGCCTGTGCCACCAGCCTGACCAGCTGCGCTTTGAGGTCGGTGGCCACGTTGGCGCCAAGGCCGCCGAGCAGCTTGGCCTCCAGGAACGCCCCACTGTTGTTCAGGGCCTGGGCGAGGGCTTTGCCGTCACTGAGTTGGCGGGCATCCGGCAGGTTGGCCAGCAGGCTGTTGGCGGTGTTGCGCAGCTCGCTGTCGCTGACCGGACTGTTGGCAATCTGCTGCAGCGCGCTTAGCAGGCCGGGCAAGGAAGCCTGGCGGCCTTGCTGGGCAAGCAACTGCTGGGCGATGTTCAATTGCTCCTGGCGCCCGCTGAGCGGCACGAACCGCAGCGACTGGTCGCCTTGCACCAGGGCGCTGAGCAGGCTGCCGATCGGCAACGGGCGCGGGCTGTCGATGGCCAACGTAGCGCCGGCCTGAGCGGTATTGAGCAGGCTGACCAGCGAGCGGAAGGTGGCCGCTTCACCCACGGTCTGGGGCAGCGCCTGGTTGGTCAGGACCTTGCCCTGCAGCAGGGTACCGACCGGCACCTTGCCGGTGTCCAGTTGGGTGAGGGTGGCGATGTTGCTGGCATTGGCTTGTTGCACCATGACGGCCAGGCGATTGCTCTCCGGCTGGCTGACGGTTAACTGGCTGCCTGGCGGGATCGGCTGGTTGGCAGTGGCCTGGACCTGTGTGCGGCTGCCACTGCCCTGGATCACTTGCAGCACCAGCTGGAAGGTACTGCCATTCTGGCGCATCGTCAGCACTTCGGCCTGAGCGGTTTCGCCTGGCTTGAGCAGGCCCGGCTGCGCCTGGGTCAGGTTGAGCAGTTCACCGGTCAGCTGGGCCTTGATCGCTTGCGGATTGATCGCGGTTTGTGCGCCGAGACTATTGATTTCAGTCATGATTGTATACAACCTGTGGAGCCCGCCCTCTTGGCAGCGTGGCAGCACATGTAATAATGCCTGCCGCCTGTCACTGCCAGTATAACGGCAGCGAGGTGGGCGACTTGAGAAGCTATAGATAAGGCGAACCCGTGACCCTTCACCTCCAAGCCGTGGGCCTGGCCTGCGAGCGCGACTGGCGCCTGCTGTTCGAGCACCTCGATTTCCAGCTGCGCCCCGGCGACATGCTGCAGATCAGCGGCCCCAACGGCAGTGGCAAGACCAGCCTGCTGCGCCTGTTGGCCGGGCTGATGCAGCCGACTGCCGGGCAGATCCTGCTGGGTGGCCAGCCGCTTGGCGACCAGCGCCATGCCCTGGCCAGCATCCTGCTGTGGGTCGGCCACGCTGCGGGTATCAAGGACCTGCTCACGGCGGAGGAAAATCTCACCTGGCTCTGTGCCTTGCACCAACCGGCTACCCCTGATGCCATCTGGTCGGCACTCGAAGCGGTCGGCTTGCGCGGTTTCGAAGACGTTCCCTGCCATACCCTGTCCGCTGGTCAGCAGCGCCGCGTGGCCCTGGCCCGGCTGTACCTGGACAGCCCGCCACTGTGGATCCTCGACGAACCCTTCACTGCCCTCGACAAGCAGGGCGTGGCCCAGCTCGAAGCGCACCTGGCGGCTCACTGTGAACAGGGCGGCACGGTGGTGCTGACAACGCACCACACCCTGGAACGCAAGCCGTCCGGCTACCGGGAACTCAACCTGGGGCAATGGGCGGCATGAGCGTATTCATCCTGTTGCTGCGCCGTGAAGCACGCCTGCTGTTCCGCCGCCCGGCGGAGCTGGCCAACCCGCTGGTATTCTTCGCCATCGTCGTGGCGCTGTTCCCGCTGGCGGTTGGTCCGGAAAGCCAATTGTTGCAAACCTTGTCGCCTGGCCTGGTCTGGGTCGCGGCCTTGCTCGCCGTGCTGCTGTCGCTGGACGGCCTGTTTCGCAGCGATTTCGAGGACGGTTCGCTGGAGCAGTGGGTGCTGTCACCGCACCCGCTGGCCATGCTGGTGCTGGCCAAGGTCCTGGCACACTGGATCTTTTCCGGGCTGGCGCTGGTATTGTTGGCGCCGTTGCTGGCGCTGATGCTGGGCTTGCCCAGCCACTGCCTGCCGGTGCTGCTCGGTTCACTGCTGTTGGGCACGCCGGTGTTGAGCCTGCTGGGCGCTGTTGGCGCTGCGCTGACGGTCGGCCTCAAGCGCGGTGGTTTGTTACTGGCGCTGCTGATTCTGCCGTTGTATATCCCTGTATTGATCCTGGGCAGTGGCGCGTTGCAGGCAGCATTGCAGAATATGCCTGCCACCGGTCATTTGCTCTGGCTCGCCAGCCTGACAGCCCTGGCGGTTACCCTGGCACCCTTTGCGATAGCCGCCGGGCTGAAGATCAGCGTCGGCGAATAACGAGTCCCGGGCTCTCAAGCCCGGCTAATACCCTGGATGTACCTGATGAAAATGAGCTGGACGTGGTTCCACAAACTGGGTTCGCCGAAATGGTTCTACGCCATTAGCGGCCGCATGCTGCCATGGCTGGCCGTTTCCGCCGTGCTGCTGCTGGTGACCGGCGTGGTCTGGGGCCTGGCCTTCGCCCCTGAGGACTACCAGCAGGGCAATAGCTTCCGCATCATCTATATCCACGTGCCGGCAGCGATGCTGGCGCAGTCCTGCTATGTGCTGCTGGCGGTGGCCGGTGTGGTGGGGCTGGTGTGGAAGATGAAGCTGGCCGATGTCGCCCTGCAATGCGCAGCGCCCATCGGCGCCTGGATGACCGCCGTGGCGCTGGTCACCGGGGCCATCTGGGGCAAGCCGACCTGGGGCAGCTGGTGGGTCTGGGATGCACGGCTGACGTCGATGCTGATCCTGCTGTTCCTGTACTTCGGCATCATTGCCCTGGGCCAGGCCATCAGTAACCGCGACAGCGCGGCCAAGGCCTGCGCGGTGCTGGCCATCGTCGGCGTGATCAACATCCCGATCATCAAGTATTCGGTGGAGTGGTGGAACACGCTGCATCAGGGCGCGACCTTCACCCTCACCGAAAAACCGGCGATGCCGGCCGAGATGTGGCTGCCGCTGCTATGCACGGCGCTGGGCTTCTACTGTTTCTTCGGTGCCGTGCTGCTGCTGCGCATGCGCCTTGAAGTGCTCAAGCGCGAGGCACGCGCCAGTTGGGTCAAGGATGAAGTGTTGAACAGCCTGGGACGGAGGGCCACGCGATGAATTTCGCTTCCTTCGGCGATTTTCTCGCCATGGGCCACCATGCCCTGTACGTCTGGTCGGCCTACGGCATCTGCTTGGCGGTGCTGGCGCTGAATGTCGTTGCACCAGTGCTGGCCCGCCGTCGCTACCTGCAAGATGAGGCGCGCCGTTTGCGCCGGGAGAACAACCAGTGAATCCGCAGCGCAAGAAACGCCTGTTCATCATCCTCGGCCTGCTGGCCGGGGTAGCGGTTGCCGTCGGCTTTGCCTTGAGCGCGCTGCAGCAGAACATCAACCTGTTCTACACACCGACCCAGATCGCCAACGGCGAAGCGCCGCTGGACACGCGCATTCGTGCCGGTGGCATGGTCGAGAAGGGGTCGGTGCAGCGTTCCTCCGATTCGCTCGACGTGCGTTTCGTGGTTACTGATTTCAACAAGTCGGTGCCAATCACTTACCGCGGCATCCTGCCTGACCTGTTCCGTGAAGGGCAGGGCATCGTCGCCCTCGGCAAGCTCAACGGCGACGGTGTGGTAGTGGCCGACGAAGTGCTGGCCAAGCACGACGAGAAGTACATGCCACCGGAGGTCACCAAGGCTTTGAAGGAAAGCGGCCAGGCGGCCAGCGGTGCGGAGGCCAAGCCATGAATGCAGCACTGGTGATCCCCGAGCTCGGCCAGCTGGCGATGATTCTGGCAATCTGCTTTGCTGCCGTGCAGGCCACGGTGCCGCTGCTCGGTGCCTGGCGTGGTGACAGCCTGTGGATGAGCCTGGCCCGCCCGGCCGCCTGGGGCCAGTTCAGCTTCCTGGCCTTTGCCTTTGCCTGCCTGACCCATGCGTTCATGACCGACAACTTCTCGGTCGCCTACGTGGCCAGCAACTCCAACAGCGCCTTGCCGTGGTACTACAAGTTCAGTGCGGTGTGGGGTGCCCACGAAGGCTCGCTGCTGCTGTGGGCACTGATCCTCGGTGGCTGGACCTTTGCCGTGTCAATCTTCTCGCGGCAGTTGCCGCAGGTGATGCTGGCCCGCGTGCTGGCGGTGATGGGCATGATCAGCGTCGGTTTCCTGAGCTTCCTGATCATCACCTCCAACCCGTTCCAGCGCCTGCTGCCGCAGGTGCCGACCGATGGCCGTGACCTCAACCCGTTGTTGCAGGACTTCGGCCTGATCGTCCACCCGCCGATGCTGTACATGGGTTATGTGGGCTTCTCGGTGGCCTTCGCCTTTGCCATTGCCGCGCTGCTCGGCGGGCGGCTGGACGCAGCCTGGGCGCGCTGGTCGCGGCCCTGGACCATCGTCGCCTGGGCCTTCCTGGGCGTGGGTATCACCCTGGGTTCGTGGTGGGCCTATTACGAACTGGGCTGGGGTGGCTGGTGGTTCTGGGACCCGGTGGAGAACGCCTCGTTCATGCCCTGGCTGGTGGGTACCGCGCTGATCCACTCGCTGGCGGTGACGGAAAAACGCGGGGTGTTCAAGAGCTGGACCGTGCTGCTGGCGATTGCCGCGTTCTCGCTGAGCCTGCTGGGGACCTTCCTGGTGCGTTCCGGGGTGCTGACCTCGGTGCATGCGTTCGCTGCCGACCCTGCGCGTGGCGTGTTCATCCTGATCTTCCTGCTGTTCGTGGTCGGTGGCTCGCTGACCCTGTTCGCCCTGCGCGCCCCGGTGGTCAAGAGCCAGGTCGGCTTTGCCCTGTGGTCGCGCGAGACGCTGCTGCTGGCCAACAACCTGATCCTGGTGGTGGCCGCTTCGATGATCCTGCTGGGCACCTTGTATCCGCTGGTGCTCGATGCCCTGACCGGTGCCAAGCTGTCGGTCGGCCCACCGTACTTCGATGCCCTGTTCCTGCCGCTGATGGCGCTGCTGATGGGCGTGCTGAGCGTGGGTGTGGTGGTGCGCTGGAAGGACACCCCCGGCAAATGGCTGGCGAACATGATGACCCCGGTGCTGATCGGCAGCGCGGTGCTGGCGCCGATCGCTGGCTTGATCGTCGACGATCTTGACTGGCCGGTCCTGAGCGCCTTCGCTCTGGCGGCCTGGGTGGTGCTGGGCGGGCTGCGCGACATCGTCGACAAGACCCGCCACAAGGGCCTGGCCAAGGGCGTGCGTGGCCTGACCCGCAGCTACTGGGGCATGCAGCTGGCGCACCTGGGCCTGGCGGTGTGTGCCCTGGGCGTGGTGCTGTCGAGCAACAACAGCGCCGAGCGTGACCTGCGCATGGCGCCGGGCGAGAGCGTCGAGCTGGGTGGTTATCACTTCCTGTTCGAGGGCGCCAAGCACTTCGAAGGGCCGAACTTCATTTCTGACAAGGGCACCATCGTCGTCACCCGTGATGGCCGTGAAGTGACGACGTTGCACCCGGAGAAACGCCTGTACACCGTGCAGCAGTCGATGATGACCGAGGCCGGCATCGATGCCGGCTTCACCCGTGACCTGTACGTTGCCTTGGGCGAGCCGCTGGAAAACGGCGCCTGGGCAGTGCGCGTACACATCAAGCCTTACGTCCGCTGGATCTGGCTGGGCGGTCTGCTGACCGGCCTGGGTGGGTTGCTGGCGGCCTTCGACCGGCGCTACCGCGTCAAGGTCAAGACCCGGGTGCGTGAAGCCCTGGGCGTGTCTGGAGCTGCTGCATGAAGCGTTGGATCATGGTCGTGCCATTGGCGGTATTCCTGCTGATGGCGGTTTTTCTCTACAAGGGGCTGTTCCTCAAGCCCGACGAGCTGCCGTCGGCAATGATCGGCAAACCGTTCCCGGCGTTCGCCTTGGCGTCGACCCAGGGTGACCGCAACCTGACCCAGGCAGACCTGCATGGCCGGCCGGCGTTGGTCAACGTGTGGGCCACCTGGTGCCCGTCGTGCAAGATCGAGCACCCGTACCTGAACCAGCTGGCCCAGCAGGGCGTGGTGATCCACGGCATCAACTACAAGGATGACAACGCGGCCGCGCAGAAGTGGCTGGCCGAGTTCCACAACCCCTACCAGCTGGATATCCGTGACGAGCAGGGCAGCCTGGGGCTGGACCTGGGCGTGTACGGTGCGCCGGAAACCTTCCTCATCGACGCCAAGGGCATCATCCGCTACAAGCACGTCGGCATCGTCGACGCTGACGTCTGGCGCCAGCAGCTGGCGCCGCTTTACCAGGGGCTGGTCGACGAGGCCACGCCATGAGGCGCTGGCTGGCAGCCGCCGTGCTGGGCATGAGCCTGGCCGGTGTGGCCAAGGCGGCTATCGATACCTACCAGTTCCGTGATGACGCCGAGCGCGAACGTTACCAGCAACTGACCAAGGAACTGCGCTGCCCCAAGTGCCAGAACCAGGACATCGCCGATTCCAACGCACCGATCGCCGCCGACCTGCGCCGCGAGATCTTCCGCATGCTCGGCGAAGGCAAGAGCAACCAGCAGATCGTCGATTTCATGGTCGACCGCTATGGCGACTTCGTGCGCTACAAGCCGGCGCTCAGTGGCCGCACCTGGCTGCTGTGGTTCGGCCCGGGCATCTTGTTGGCCGGTGGTTTCGTGGTGCTGGCGGTGATTGTCCGCCGTCGCCGTGGCCCGGCGACCCAGGCTGCCGAGGAACTGTCCGTCGAAGAACGCGAGCGTCTCGCCAAACTGCTGGAAAAAGAACAGACCCATGACTGAATTCTGGCTTAGCGCGGGCCTGCTGCTGCTCGCCGCCCTCGGCTTTTTGCTGATCCCGATCCTGCGCGTCCGTCGCCAGCAGCAGGAAGAAGACCGTACCGCATTGAATGTCGCGCTGTATCAGGAACGCGTCGCAGAGCTGGCTGCCCAGCAGGCGGCCGGCGTGCTTGACGACAGGCAGATGGCCAAGGGTCGCGATGAGGCGGCCCGTGAGCTGCTGGCTGACACAGAGGGTGCGGAACCCGTGCGTCAGGGCCACCAGGGCAGGGCCCTGCCATTGCTGGCGGCAGTGCTGGTGCCTTTGCTGGCACTGGGGCTGTACCTGCACTTCGGTGCGGCGGACAAGGTCGAGCTGACCCAGGAATTCGCCGCCGCACCGAAGACCCTGGACGAAATGACCACGCGCCTCGAACGTGCCGTGCAAGCCCAGCCGGATTCGGCCGAAGGTCTGTATTTCCTTGGCCGGGCCTATATGGCCCAGCAACGTCCGGCCGACGCGGCACGCGCCTACGAGCGCGCTGTCGCCCTGGCCGGTCGCCAGCCCGAGCTGCTGGGCCAGTGGGCCCAGGCACTGTATTTCGCGGCAGACAAGAAATGGAGCCCGCAGGTGCAGGCGCTGACCGACGAAGCACTCAAGGCCGACCCGAATGAAGTCACCAGCCTTGGCCTGCGGGGCATCGCCGCCTTCGAAGGCGAGCGCTACCAGGCCGCCATCGACTACTGGAACCGCCTGCTGGCGCAGCTGCCAGAGGGCGATGCCTCGCGGACGGCACTGCAAGGCGGCATCGACCGTGCGGCGGAGCGCCTGGGCAGCACCGGCGGCAAACCGCAGGCCACAGCGCCAGCCCGGTTGAAGGTGCGGGTGGAGTTGGCGGCGGCGCTCAAGGACAAGGTCAAGCCTGACGACACCGTGTTCATCTTCGCCCGTGCCAGCAACGGCCCGCCCATGCCGCTGGCGGCCAAGCGGGTCACCGTGGCGCAATTGCCGCTGGAAGTGGAATTGTCCGACGCTGACGCTATGCTGCCGCAGATGAAACTGTCACAGTTCGCCGAAGTCCAACTGGTCGCACGTGTATCCCGCGCTGGCCAGCCGACCCGCGGCGAATGGGTCGGCCAGGGCGCACCCCTGGCCAATACCACCCAGGCCACCCAGCACTTGACCATCGACAGCCCCGACCAGTAAGAGAACAACACCATGCATAGCACCGTCCGCCTGACCCTGATCACCCTGGCCCTGGGTTTGTCCGCGTGTACGGTGCAGCAGCCGTACGAACAGCCGTCGCCGCCGGCCGAGACCGTGCCACCGCGCCAGGGGCCAGCGGTAAAGCCGCTGCCGGGTGGCCAGCCGTCGAAGCCGAGCAAGCCAGCGGCGATTCCCAAGCCGATGCCACGGACCTCCGCCAGCTTCGCACCACCGCCGGGTGGCGCCAGCCACTGGGACCCGAAGCTCGGGGTGTATGTGCTGGAGAACAAGACCAATGTCTTTTACCGGCAGCGTACCTACTACCGCTATGACAATGGCTGGAGCTGGTCGCTGAACCCGGATGGGCCATGGCAGGCAACTGACAGCAGTGGTGTGCCGGGTGGATTGGGGCGCGCCTACGGGCAGTAGTTTTTTGGGGGCTGCGGGTGTTCGCCTTTAGAGGTCCGGCGCTCGATCTCACAGGCGCTGAAAATGTTGTGGCAGGCACATGGAAGTCCTGACACCCTATGACCCGGACCACCCATACAGTACAGTTCCCCGCTGTTTTCCCCATTGACTGTACCGGCCAGTTACTCCGCATAATGCCCCTCTGATATTGAAGGAGGTGGCATGCGCAAAACTGTCCTGGTACTGGTAGAAACCGTCGACGATTATCTGCCGTTGCTGGAACAGGCCGGCTACCGCCTGATTCGTGCCCCGTCCCCGCAGATGCGCAGCGACGCCATCCAGCGCCATGCCGGCGAGATTGACGCCGTGCTGACCCGCGGGCCGTTGGGCCTGACCGCCGCTGAAATCGCCGCCTTGCCCAAGCTGCAGATCATCTGCGTGATCGGTGCTGGTTACGAGCAGGTCGACCTGGTCGCCGCTGCCGCCCGTGGCATCACTGTCACCAATGGCGCTGGCGCCAATGCCGCGGCTGTTGCCGACCACACCATGGCCATGCTGCTGGCGCTGTTGCGCGATATTCCTCGCGCCGACGCCAGCACTCGTCGTGGCGAGTGGAACCGGGTGATCAGCCCTTCGGTCAGCGGCAAGCGCCTGGGCCTGCTGGGCCTCGGCGCGGTGGGCCAGGCCATCGCCAGGCGCGCCAGCCTGGGCTTCGACATGACCATCAGCTACCACAGCCGCACCCCACGTACTGACGTCCCTTACACCTGGTACGACAGCCCGTTGCACCTGGCGCAGGCCATCGACATCCTGGTCGTGGCCACCCCCGGTGGCGCCAACACCCGCCATCTGGTCGATGCCCCGGTGCTCCAGGCGCTGGGCCCGCAGGGGTATCTGGTGAATATCGCCCGGGCCAGCGTAGTCGACACCCAGGCCCTGGTATCAGCCCTTGAACAAGGCCGCCTGGCGGGCGCCGCGCTCGATGTGTTCGATGACGAGCCGGCCGTGCCAGATGCCCTCAAGGCCCTCGGCAATACCGTGCTCACGCCTCATGTGGCCGGCCAGTCGCCCGAGGCCGCACGCGACACCGTGACCTTGGTGTTGCGCAACCTGCAGGCCTTCTTTGCCGGCGAACCGGTACTCACGCCAGTCCGCGCATAACCCTTCAATACCCCGGCATGGCCGGATCACAAGGAGCGTTTGATGCAACTCGAAATTTTCCAGGTCGATGCCTTTTCCGCCGAGCCCTTTGGTGGCAACCCGGCGGCGGTGATCCCGTTGCAAAGCTGGTTGCCAGACGATGTGCTGCAACGCATCGCCGAAGAAAACAACCTGTCTGAAACAGCCTACTTCGTACGCAATGGCGCAACCTTCGACCTGCGCTGGTTCACCCCCAGCGTCGAAGTCGACCTGTGCGGCCATGCCACACTGGCCGCGGCCTACGTACTGCTCGAGCAGCTGGGTGAGCAAGCCGAAGTGCTGCGCTTCAACACCCGCAGTGGCGAACTGCGGGTCAGCCGGAGCGCCGATGGCCTGCTGGCCATGGACTTCCCGGCCAAGCAGCCGCAAGCCGTGGACGTTCCAGCCGGGTTGCTGGAGGCGCTTGGCCTGAGTGCGGCCAAGGCGGTGTATCGCTCCGACGACTATGTGGTGGTGGTCGATGACGCTGCGCTGCTCGCGCCGCTGAAGCCCGATTTCGTCGCCCTGTCGGCATTCGACGTGCGAGGCATCGCGGTCACGGCAGCTGGGCGTGGTTTCGACTTCGTCACCCGCTGGTTCGGCCCGCGGGTCGGGGTCAATGAAGACCCGGTAACCGGCTCGGCGCATACCTCGCTTGCACCGTTGTGGGCCGAGCGTCTGGGCAAGTCGTCGCTGAGCTGCGAGCAGGGCGGGGCGCGCAAGGGGCAATTGCACTGTGACGTTCCTGGTAATGGCCGGGTGATCATCAGTGGGCGTGCGGCCTTGTACCTGCGCGGCAGCGTGTTCATCTGATCGAACCGGGTGGGGCTGGCGGCTGTGTGGCAGGGCCCGATCTATACTTGCTGGCCCAGCCAGCAAGGAGCCCGATCATGGCCCTGGAAAAAAGCGGCAGCTGCCTGTGCGGTGAAACCCGCCTGCGCGCCACAGTCGACAATACCCACATCAGCGCTTGCCATTGCAGCATGTGCCGCAAGTGGACCGGCGGTCCGCTGCTGGTCGTGGATTGCAGCCAGGCGCCGGTCTTCGAAGGGCGGCCACCGGCGGTCTACGACTCGTCCGAGTGGGCCCAGCGTGGTTTTTGCAGCGGTTGCGGCACGCACCTGTATTACCGCCTCAAGGACAAGGACCATTATGCGGTCCCGGTAGGCCTGCTCGATGGCGACGAGGCCTGGGATTTCGACTTGCAGATTTTCGTCGAGCAGAAGCCCGCCTGGTATTGCTTCGCCAACCAGACCAAGGAGCTGACCGGCGAGCAAGCGTTCGAGCAGCTTGGCTGAGCCATTGCTCATGCGAACTTGCCAAACACGTGCATTCCTGAGAAAAGGGCGCCCTTGAATTTCAGCGTTGGAGCATGCCCATGAGCAGTGAACTGCAGATCATCGACCTCGTCGAAGGCGACGGCAAGGCCGCCGTCAAAGGCGCCCTGATCACCACCCAGTACACCGGCTGGCTGGCCGACGGCAGCGAGTTCGACTCGTCGTGGTCGCGCGGCAAACCCTTCCAGTGCGTGATTGGTACCGGGCGTGTCATCAAAGGCTGGGACCAGGGCCTGATGGGCATGCGCGTGGGTGGCAAGCGCAAGCTTCAGGTGCCAGCGCATCTAGGGTATGGCGAGCGCAGCGTGGGGGCGATACCGCCGAATTCGGATCTGACCTTCGAGATCGAGTTGCTGGAAGTGCTGACGCGGGATGATTGATTGCGGTGGGGCTGGGAGGTGCAAAACCCAAGGCGTACATATTTCCGCAACACGCCTGCTCTAACGTAATCCTTGCCTAGGGAACGGCATCCACACTCAGGGAGGAACCAAACGGGTTGAGGACACTCTGAGTCCTGCTCGTTGCCAGGGATGGCAATCACCAACACGGATGCCCTGCGGCATTGGGCCGCGGGGCAATGTGGCGGGTACCCAGATACCTTTTGCCACAAGAGCCTGCCCTCATGAAGTTGCCATCTTTCATTCGACGTCGCCGCCGCCTGATGCTCAGCCTGGCCCTCGTCGCCGCGGCTGTGCCGCTGGCACTGGAAGTGGTCGAAAGCCGCGCGCAACCGGTCGATGGCACCCAGACGCTGGTATTCCTGCGCCATGCCGAGAAGCCAGGTGAAGGCCTGGGGCAATTGAACTGCCAGGGGCTCAACCGCGCGCTGGACCTGGCCACCTTGTTGCCAGAGCGGTTCGGCAAGGCGGATTACGTGTTTGCGGCCAACCCCTCGCGGCATGTCGAGGAAGGCAGCCAGGACCAGAGCTACAGCTACATTCGCCCGTTGATGACCATCACCCCGAGCGCCATCCGCCTGGGTTTGCCAGTCAACATCGACTTTGCTGCCAACGACACCGACGAACTTGCCGATGAACTGCTCAGCGACAAGTACCGCAATGCCACGGTTTATACCGCCTGGTCCCACGGCTATCTGCCGGAGTTGATCAACACCGTGGCCGGCAAGGCGTTGGGCGATGAGCGGGTGATCACCGAAGACTGGAATGGCGACGATTTCGACACCCTCTACGTCCTGACTCTGATCTGGCACGACGGCAAGGCCAGCCTGCTCAGCCGTAACGTTCGTCAGGGCCTGGATGGCGGTGCCCATAGCTGCCCGACCTGATCCGCTGTTACTGTCGTGGCAGGGCAGTCAGACAGGGATGAACAATGACCCAGCGGGTGACGGTGATTGGCGGTGGTGTGGTCGGCCTGGCGACGGCTTATGCGCTGGTGCGCGAAGGCTTGTCGGTGGTGCTGGTCGAGGCGCGAGACCAGTTGGCCTCGGCGACCAGCTTCGCCAATGGCGGGCAGCTTTCCTATCGGTATGTAGCGCCGTTGGCCGATGCCGGTGTCCCGTGGCAGGCACTTGGCTGGCTCTTGCGCGGCGACTCGCCGCTGCGCCTGCGCTTGCGCCTGGACCCTGCCCAATGGCGCTGGTTGCTGCAGTTCGTGATGGCTTGCCGCAGCAGTGTCAATCGGCGTAACGCGGCGCAGCTGCTGGACTTGGCCTTGCACAGCCAGGCCACCTTGGAACGCTGGCGTGAAGACGACGGGCTGAGTGACTTCGCCTGGCGGCAGAACGGCAAGCTGGTGGCATTTCGCAGTGAGCGGGCGTTCGCCCATGGCCGGGCCCATCTGCTCGACCCCGATCGTCAACGGGTGCTCGGTGCCAGCGAGGTCAGGGCGCTGGAGCCGGCGTTGGCCGACGCGCCCTTTGTTGGCGCCGTGCTGACTGCGGATGAAGAAGTCGCCGACTGTCATCGCTTCTGCGAGCGGCTGGCAGAGCGTCTGCGCGCATCCGGGCAGTGCCGGTTCCTGCTCGGCAGCCCAGTCACCCGCCTGATCAGCCGTGATGACCAGGTGGTGGCAATGCAACTGGGGCGTGAGCAGGTGGACGTCGAGCGCCTGGTACTGTGCGCCGGCCATCGAAGTGCCGGGTTGGCGCTACCTGGGTTGCGGCTGCCGGTCTACCCGCTCAAGGGCTACAGCCTGACGGCACCGATCGCCACGGTGCACCGGGCGCCGGAGATCAGCATCACGGACTACGAGCGCAAGATCGTCTATGCACGGCTTGATCAGAGGCTGCGGGTGGCGGCGATGGTAGATATCGTTGGCTATGACGAAACAGTGGATGCGCGCCGGCTCGACAGCATGCGGCGCCAGGCGCTGGAGACCTTGCCACAGGCAGCGGACTACACCAAGGCGGTGGAGTGGGCGGGAATGCGGCCGGCGACGCCGACCGGGGTGCCCATCGTCGGGGCTTCAGCCTATCGCAACCTGTGGCTGAACCTCGGGCATGGGGCCTTGGGCTTTACTTTGGCGTGTGGCAGCGGGGAGCGACTGGCCCGGATGCTGTGTTGACTGGTCCGGCCTCTTCGCGGGTAAACCCTCAGGTATCGCACAGGTCTTGAGGGCTGTGCAGTCCCTGTGTGCGGGCGTGCCCGCGAAGAGGCCGGTACAGTCTAGCGTCCGAACTTCATCGGCCAGCCCACTACTTTCTTCGTCCTTGGTGTGGCATAGGTTCGCACCTTGGACGTGCTGAGCCCCATCCGCACCAGCGACTCGGCAATGGTCACCGCCGCGCTCACCCCATCGACCACTGGCACCCCGGTGCGCTGGCGGATCTGTTCATCCAGCCCGGCCATGCCGCCACAGCCCAGGCAGATCACCTCGGCCTTGTCGTCACGCACGGCACGTTCGGCCTGCTCGACGATCGCCGCAACGGCACGTTGCGGGTCTGCTTCCAGCTCCAGCACGGCCAGGCCACTGGCGCGCACCGAGGCACAACGGTCATACAGCCCGGACAGCTTCAGGCGGTCTTCGATCAGCGGCACGGTGCGGTCCAGGGTGGTCACTACCGAATAGGCGTGGCCCAGGTACATGGCGGTACTGGCGGCGGCATCGGTGATATCGATTACCGGCACGTCGAGCAGCTCCTGCAGGCCTTCGCGGCCATGTTCGCCGTAGCCGGCCTGTATCACCGCATCGTACGGGCCGTCATAGGCCAGCACGCGGTCCATCACGGCGATGGCGGCCAGGTAGCTCTCGAAATTGCCCTCCACCGACTCGGCGCCGAACCAAGGGGTCAGGCCGATGATTTGCGTGCCCGGCGCGGCGACGCTGCGCGCCTGTTCGGCAATGGCCTCGGTGATGGCTTCGGTGGTATTGACGTTGGCAATCAGAATACGCATGGGCAATCCTCCTTGATCAATGGCTGCTGTGGTCGACGGCGATGCACTCGCCGCTGATATCGTGGTATTGGCGGTTACGCGGGGCGATCAGCAGGTATACCGCGGCCGCGATGCCGGCGCCGATCAGCCAGGAAAACGGCGCAATGC
This sequence comes from Pseudomonas sp. NBRC 111130, assembly GCF_001320485.1. NCBI lineage: Bacteria > Pseudomonadati > Pseudomonadota > Gammaproteobacteria > Pseudomonadales > Pseudomonadaceae > Pseudomonas > Pseudomonas sp. NBRC 111130. Next base: position 230,326 of record NZ_BCBG01000010.1, on the reverse strand, counting down.
CGTGGAAGTTCGGCACCAAGGCCAGGATGATGGCCAGCAGTGCTGCCGGTACGAAGGCGGCCACGGCACGCAGGTTGATGCCTTTGCTGTAGTGGTAGGCGCCGGCCGGGTTCTCGGTGTACAGCTCCGGCACGTTGATCCGGCCTTTGCGCAGCAACCAGTAGTCGGCCATGATCACCCCGTACAGCGGGCCGAGCAGGGCGCCCAGGCCAGACAGGAAGTACACGATCACCAGCGGGCTGTTGTAGAGGTTCCACGGCAGGATCAGCACCGCCAGGGTCGCGCTGATCAGGCCGGCGCGGCGGAAGTTGAGGTGGCGTGGCGCCAGGTTGCTGAGCACGAAGGCGGGCGCGACGAAATTGGCCATGATGTTCACCGCCACGGTGACGATCAGGAACGCCAGGCAGCCGAGCACCAGGAATGGCTTGCTGGGGATGCTGGCGACGATCTGGGTCGGGCTGTCGATGATCTGGCCGTTGATCTGGAACTGCGCACCGCACAGCACCACGGTGATCATGGCGAACACCAGGATGTTCACCGGCAGGCCCCAGAAGTTGCCGACGCGGATGGTCTTGCGGCACGGCGAGGAGCGGGCGAAGTCGCAAAAGTTCAGCACCAGGGTGCCGTAGATCGCCAGCCACAGGGCGCCACCGGCGAAGATGTTGCGCCACATCTCATAGCCGGACAGCGGCTCGGTCACCGACCAGGCGATGCGTGCGTCGGCCTGGACGAACATGAACACTGCCAGGCTGGCCACGGTCAGCAGGATCACCGGGCCGGCGAAGGCCTCGTAGCGGCGCACCATCTCCATGCCGTAGGCGAGGATCACCAACTGCACCAGCCAGATCGCCACGAAACACACCCAGCCCAGGCTCGACAGGCCGAGGATGCTGTCGTGGTCGTAGCCGGCCACTTGCGGCCACACCGCGGTGAGCAGCACGCGCAGTACCACCGATGCCAGGTAGGTCTGGATACCGAACCAGGCGATGGCGATCACCGCGCGAATCAACGCCGGAATCTGTGCACCATGGATGCCGAAGGCGATGCGGCTGATGACCGGGAATGGCACGCCGGTCTTCTGCCCCATGTAGCCGGACAGGTTCATGAAGAAGTACACCAGTGCCGCGCCGATCGCCAGCGACAGCAGGATTTGCCAGCCACCCAGGCCAAGGGCGAACAAGCCCATGGCGAAGGAGTAGTTGGCAATGTTGTGCACATCGTTGGTCCACAGCGCAAAGATGCTGTAGCGGCCCCAGCGGCGGCCTTCGATACGGGTGGGTGCGAGGTCGCGGTTATGCAGGCGTGGGCTGAGGCCCAGTGGCGGCATATCGCCTGCAATGGTGGAAGACGGGCTGGTGCTGGCGACGGATAGTTCAGGGGCAAGGTCGAGGCTGGTACTCATTCCGGCAGGCTCCTGATGCACGTGGACTGCGATGAGCGGGCATGCGCACGGGCTCGCCATCTCGTCGGTGCAGCTTGGCATCACTGGGTTCTGGGCGCGGTGGCCGGCGTTGGGCCGGCTTCGCGAGTTCTTGTGTATTTATGTTTCGTATAATTTGTATACAAAACGCGAACACACAAAAGCTAGTTCCATGCCAGAGAAAAACCAAATTCCGGGAGCCACTAATTTGAATCTAAGCAGTTGAAAATTAAGTTTATGAAATGAAGGGAATATAAGTTGACCAATTGAACAGGTTTAATTTTTTAGTTGGATGATTAGTTGATCATATGGTCAGAATTAGTGGCGCGAGATGTGTAACGTATTGGGGCATTACCTGGAAAAGTGCACACAAAAATGGCACCTAAGGTGACATTCTTGTGTACAAAAAATAGCCAATTAGCCGTTTGAGTGGATACATTCAGTCCATCGGCGGCAACCGCCGCTTCACCGGACTTTTCTTGATGATTGCGGTGTTGGTTTCGGCCAGCACATTGATCCGGTCGAGCAAAGTGTCGAGTTGCTCCATCGAGCGGACATGCAGCCGCGCGATGAAACAGTCCTCGCCCGTGACCTTGTCGCATTCGGTGAACTCAGGGATGGCGATGATCTGTCGCTCCACTTCCTGCAACTGCCCTGGCAGCGGGCGAATGCGCACGATCGCCTGCAGCTGGTAGCCGAAGCTGCGCGGATCGATCTCCACCGTGTAGCCGCGCAACACACCGCGTTCCTCCAGGCGCCGAAGGCGTTCGCTGACGCTGGGGGCTGAAAGGCCGCTGATCTGCGCCAGCGCCTTGAGCGAGCGGCGGGAGTCTTCCATCAAGGCGTTGATCAGCAGCTGGTCGATGGCGTCGGTCATGCGTACCTCGTCAGGCAAATCTTGAAAGTTGCCTTGATAGTAAAGGTGAAAAGGCTGATACGCCTTGGATATCCGCTGGAAGGTGCACGGTGACCCTCCGCATACTATGGCCATCATCCAAGGGAGGTGTGAGATGGACAGTTCATTACGCCGCGGCTCGCTGGAAATGGTCGCTGCCATGCTGATTTCCGGGACCATCGGCTGGTTCGTGCTGGTGTCAGGGCAGCCGGTGCTGGAAGTGGTGTTCTGGCGCTGCGTGTTCGGGACCGGCACCTTGCTGGCGATCTGCGCGGCATTCGGCTTTCTCAAGCCTGGCGTGATCACCCGGACGGCATTCCTGCTGGCCATCGCCAGTGGCGTGGCCATCGTCGGCAACTGGGTGCTGCTGTTCGCCTCCTACTCGCGGGCTTCGATTGCCATCGGCACGGCGGTCTACAACGTCCAGCCGTTCATGCTGGTGGGGCTGGCGGCGCTGTTTCTGGGCGAGAAGATCACCGCCGCCAAGGTCACCTGGTTGAGCGTGGCATTCCTGGGCATGCTGGCGATCGTCAGCGCCCATGGCGCGGGGCAGGCCAGTGGCGAGGACTACCTGTTGGGCATTGCCCTGGCGCTGGGTGCGGCGTTGCTGTACGCGATCGCCGCGCTGATCATCAAACGGCTCAAAGGTACGCCGCCGCACCTAATCGCTTTGATCCAGGTCGCCACCGGGGTGCTGCTGCTGGCGCCTTGGGTGAACCTGGGCGGGCTGCCTGGCCAGCCCTCGGCGCTGGCCAGCCTGGTCGCGCTGGGCATGGTCCACACCGGGTTGATGTATGTGCTGCTGTACAGCGCCATCCAGCGCCTGCCGACGGCATTGACCGGTGCGTTGTCGTTCATCTACCCGATTGCCGCGATCCTGGTTGACTGGGTGGCCTTCGGGCACCGCCTGGCGCCGTTGCAGTGGCTGGGGGTAGTGTTGATCCTGCTGGCGGCAGCAGGCATGCAGCAAGGCTGGTGGTTCCGATCTGCACAAGTACCGGCCAAGGGGTAGAATGGCGGCCTTTTCACTTGCTTGCGACCCGCCATGACCTCGCCGATGCACACCCTCGAACAGCACCTGCTCGCTGCCCTTGACCCTGCTCCTGCCGAAACCCGCCGCTTGTTCCACGGCCGCGGCCGCTGCTGGGAGGGCCTGGAGCAGGTCACGGTGGACTGGCTGCAGGGTGTGCTGTCGGTGGCGCTGTTCCGCGAACCGCCAGAGGGTCAGCTGGCGGAACTGGAAGCCATGCTGCGCAACCTGGCCGAACGCCCGCAATGGACTGGCCAGGCGATCCTCATCCAGCACCGTTACCTGCCTGACAGCCCGGGCCAGTGGCTGCTGGGCGAGCCCTGTCAGCAGCGCGAGGTGGTCGAGGATGGCCTGACCTACCTGCTCGACCTGGGTGTACGGCAGAACAACGGCCTGTTCCTCGACATGCGCTACGGTCGTCGCTGGGTGCGCGAGCAGGCGGCGGGCAAGCGGGTACTCAACCTGTTCGCCTACACCTGTGGTTTCTCGGTGGCGGCGATCGCTGGCGGTGCCGAGCAGGTGGTGAACCTCGACATGGCCAAGGCAGCGCTGTCGCGGGGACGCGATAACCATCGCCTGAACGGGCACGATGCGTCGCGGGTCGCCTACCTGGGGCATGAACTGTTCAAGTCCTGGGGCAAGGTGCGCAAGTACGGGCCTTACGACCTGATCATCATCGACCCACCGACCTTCCAGCGTGGCAGCTTCGTGCTGACCCAGGATTACGCCAAGATCCTGCGGCGCTTGCCGGAACTGCTGAGTGAGGGTGGAACGGTGCTGGCCTGCGTCAACGACCCGGGCATCGGGCCGGAGTTTCTGATCGAGGGAATGGCGGAGCAGGCGCCTTCGCTGGCCTTCGTCGAGCGGCTGGAGAATCCGCCGGAGTTTCCGGACGTAGACCCGGCGGGGGGGCTGAAGGCCCTGGTATTCCGCCAGGTTTGATGTTGCCCGTACCGGCCTCTTCGCGGCTAAAGCCGCTCCCACAGGTACAGTGCAGGACCCTGTGGGAGCGGCTTTAGCCGCGAAGAGGCCGGTCCTGCCTACATCAATTACTGCTGATTGGTATAGATCTGGTCAAACACGCCACCGTCATTGAAGTGGGTCTTCTGCACGGTGCGCCAGTCACCAAAGGTCTTCTCCACCGACAGGAAGTCGACTTTCGGGAAGCGGTCGTTGTACTTGGCCAGTACCGTCGCATCACGCGGGCGCAGGTAGTTTTGCGCCGCGATTTCCTGGGCCGCTGGCGACCACAGGTACTTCAGGTATTCCTCGGCCACGGCCTGGGTGCCTTTCTTGGCCACCACCTTGTCGACCACGCTCACCGGCGGCTCGGCCTCGGCCGACACGCTCGGGTAGACCACTTCGAACTGATCGCGGCCAAACTCGCGGGCGATCATCTCGGCTTCGTTCTCGAAGGTGACCAGCACGTCGCCGATCTGGTTGGTCATGAAGGTGGTGGTGGCGGCACGGCCACCGGTGTCGAGCACTGGCGCCTGCTTGAACAGCTTGCCGACGAATTCGCGGGCCTTGGTTTCATCGCCACCTTGCTTGAGCACATAGCCCCAGGCCGACAGGTAGGTGTAGCGGCCGTTACCGGAAGTCTTGGGGTTGGGCACGATCACCTGCACGCCGTCCTTGAGCAGGTCGGGCCAGTCCTTCAAGGCCTTCGGGTTGCCCTTGCGCACGATGAACACGGTGGCCGAAGTGAACGGCGCGCTGTTGTTCGGCAGGCGGGTCACCCAGTTGTCTGGCACCAGCTTGCCGTTGTCGGCCAGGGCGTTGATGTCGGTGGCCATGTTCATGGTGATGACATCGGCCGGCAGGCCATCGATCACCGCACGCGCCTGCTTGCTCGAGCCGCCGAAGGACATCTGCACATTGACCTTCTCGTTGTGCTCGGCTTCCCAGTGCTTCTGGAAGGCCGGGTTGTAGTCCTTGTAGAAGTCACGCATCACGTCATAGGAAACGTTCAGCAGGGTCGGGGCAGCCTGGGCCAGGTTGCCGAGGGCCAGGCCGGCGGCGAGCAGTGAGGCGGTGAAGAGCTTTTTCACGTTGCGTCCTTGTTATCGATGGCAGTTTGCCTGCGACTATAGCGGGTGGGTTAATGCGGGCTAAAGAACAAAAAACACTTTGGTTATGCCTCTGTCTGTACTGGCCTCTTCGCGGGCACGCCCGCTCCCACATAATCACCACAGGCCTGAATTATGCGCGGTCCCTGTGGGAGCGGGCGTGCCCGCGAAGAGGCCGGTTCAGGCAGCATCATTGCTTGGGAAACAGCACGTTACCGCAGCGCGAGCAGAAAGCGGCGCCATGTTCGTGGGTCTTCTTGCTGCAAGTCGGGCAGTCATGCTGCAACTGCTCCCCGCGCATGGCATTGGCCAATTCTGCAGTAAAGATTCCCGTCGGCACGGCAATGATCGAATAACCGGTGATCATCACCAAAGACGACAGCACCTGGCCCAGCGGCGTCTTCGGCACGATATCGCCAAAGCCCACCGTCGTCAGCGTGACGATGGCCCAATAGATGCCTTTCGGGATGCTGGTAAAGCCATGCTCCGGCCCTTCGATCACATACATCAGCGTGCCGAACACCGTCACCAGGGTGGATACCGTCACCAGAAACACGATGATCTTCTGTTTGCTGCCACGCAGCGCGTCCATCAGGTAGTGCGCCTGCTTGAGGTAGGGGCTGAGCTTGAGCACGCGGAAGATCCGCAACATCCGGATCACCCGGATGATCAGCAGGTACTGGGCGTCGCTGTAGTACAGGGCGATGATCCCCGGCACGATCGCCAGCAGGTCGACCAGGCCGTAGAAGCTGAAGGCATAGCGCAAGGGCTTGGGCGAGCAGTACAGGCGGGTGAGGTATTCGGCCAGGAATATCGCGGTGAAGCCCCACTCGATGGCGGCCAGCAGGCCGGCGTAGCCCTGGTGGACCTCGTCGATGCTGTCGAGGATCACCGTGACCAGGCTGGCCAGGATGATCAGCAGCAGGATCTTGTCGAAGCGCCGACCGGCTACGGTGTCGGTCTGGAAGACGACGATGTAGAGGCTTTCGCGAAGAGATTGCGGGGTGGACATGGACTCAGCTTCCGCGAACAGGAAATAGCAAGCCTAGAGCGTCTTGGTCGGTAACGGGAAGGGGCAGATGCCCGACCTGATAAAACTGACAGTTATCCTTTGCAATGGCAGGGGCCATCATTGGCGCCAGACCAATTGAAAATGGAGTCGATACCATGCCTGAAATCCTGACTTCGCCACACCGCGACCGCGATATTGTTCTTCTGCAGGTGGATGGTCTCGGTAGTATTGTGGCCGAGCGCGGTTTGCGTCAGGGGGAATGGTCGTTCCCGCCCTATGGACAGCTTCCCTCACGGTGGGTCGTCGGTGCGCTGCGGTTCGCGGGGCAATGGTTCGACCCTGTAGTGCGGGGTTATCTACTGGGCCATGGGCATAGGTTGTATAGCCCGGCCATCATGCGGTTCCTCAGCCCCGACAGCTTGAGCCCATTTGGTGCGGGCGGAATTAATGTTTACGCGTACTGTTCTGGCGATCCTGTCAATTTGCACGATCCTTCGGGCCGGATCGGTACCAAAACGGGTCTCACCCAGTTGTTGCAAAACTTCGAGCTGCCGAAGCCGCAGCTGCGAGGCTATCTCAAGCCACTGGGTAAATTCGATAATTTCAGGAAAACGCGATGGATATATCGACTGAATGGCGATAACTTTGAACGTTTCGAGTTCATGGGAGCGGGGAATAAGATCATCGGAGCAAAACGTGAAGATCGTTCAGCCCTGTCAGTTTCCCTCAACTCCGAGACTTTTTATCGGTCTGGCGAGTTGTATATTCCTCACTCGACAGTTCCCCAAGGAGCAGTCGATGGGCTTCTGAGCGCTGGCTTTGAACAAATCCGGTTCAATACGGACTACCTTGTAGACACCCTCTTCCTTGGAGAAGCGAGCGCCCAAGCGGGGGGGATTGCCCATCCTGCCCCGCGTAGCCGGAACAACCCCTACACCGAAGATCCGGTTGCTGCAATGGTCCGCACTAGAACTATGCCGCCGAACTAAGTGGTCTTTAGCTACGTTGTGCCACGTCTCGATGTGAGCGATGTGCTTCTATCTGAGCCAGAACGGTGCCAAGGATCCAGCAAGCGACAACGAAGGGCGCGGTCAGGCCGGCCACCGGCATTAGCTTGAACAGCGGTTGCAGTAGCAGGGCCAAGGTGATTGCCAGCAACGTCACCCAAGGTTTTTCACCTTGCCTGCTGAACGCCAGCGCTGCCAACGCGGCATTGAAGCCGAACAAACCCAGCCAAGCAGCTTGCGCCTGGTCGGCGAGCAGTGCCACACCGCCGCCAATGGCCGAACCGAGCACGGCCCACATTGCGGCATAGGGGTTGGCAATGAACATCCCGATAATGATCAGCAACCCGGCCAGCGGCTGGTCGAGCAAAAAGATCTGCCCCACGCCACGCGCCAGGGCATACGCCGGTTCTGCTTCGACGAAGCCGCTGGGCGCGGGGCTTGCGAACAACAGGGCAACCCAGCCGAGCAGCACGAACGGCGCGGTATAGGCAACCAACAGCTTGCCGCCGCGCTTGCGCCACTGGTGGGTGATGATGCTGGACAGGCCGCCGGCGGCAATGATCAGCGGCGGCAGGATCGCCGACCAGGGCAGCACGGCGCTGGTCAGGATGCCGATCAGCACGCCGTTGTAGCAGTACAGCCCGGCCTGGCGGTCGGCCCGGTCGTAGCCGCGGCGTTGGGCGGTGAGCAGGCCGGCGAGGGCGCCCAGCAGGGCGCCGCCGACCAGGTCGGGGGCGGTCAGCAGGATGGCCAGCAGGCAGCACAGGCCGCACAGGGGGTTGCGCAGCAGCAGCACCTGGCTGAAGCCGTTGAGCAGCGCCGTGGCCCAGTCGGGGCACGGGTTGACGAAATTCTTGGTGTACATGGGCAGTCAGCAAGGTTGATGGGGAAGCGGTGGGCCTCTTTGGGCCTCGGTTTTCCGCAGGTTCGGTGTATGGGGAGGGCGTTGCCCTCCTTTCGCGACACAAGGCCGCTCCTACAAGGGATCGCGGTCTCTTGTAGGAGCGGCCTTGTGTCGCGAAAGGGGCGCAAAGCGCCCCCGGCGATCTCAGACCAGAGTCTCGATCCGCAAGGTATTAGTCGAACCCGGCTTGCCGAAAGGCACGCCGGCGGTGATCAGCAGCGTGTCGCCACGGCTGGCCATGCCTTGCGCCTGGGCGATCTCCAGGGCGGTGGACACCACCTCGTCGACCTGGCGCAGGCGGTCGTTGACCACCGAGTGAACACCCCAGGCCACGCTCAGGCGGCGGGCAGTGGCCAGGTTCGGCGTCAGGTTGAGGATCGGCGCCCGTGGCCGCTCGCGGGCGGCACGCAGGGTCGAAGCACCCGACTCGCTGTAGTTGACCAGCACCGCCACCGGCAGGATGCCGCTGATACGGCGGATCGCGCAGCTGATGGCGTCCGACACGGTGGCCTCGGCCTTTGGCCGGCCGACGTCGAGTTGGGCCTGGTAATCCGGGCCGTTCTCCACCTGGCGGATGATCTTGCTCATCATCTGCACGGCTTCCAGCGGGTAGTCACCGGAGGCGGTCTCGGCCGACAGCATCACCGCGTCGGCGCCTTCGGCCACGGCGTTGGCCACGTCAGTCACTTCGGCACGGGTCGGTGCTGGCGAGAAACGCATCGATTCGAGCATCTGGGTGGCCACCACCACGGGTTTGCCCAACTGGCGGCAGGTGCCGATGATGCGCTTCTGGATCTGCGGCACGCTTTCGGCCGGCACTTCCACGCCCAGGTCGCCACGGGCCACCATGATCGCATCGGCCAGTTCCGCAATGGCTTGCAGTTGTTCGACTGCCGATGGTTTTTCGATCTTGGCCATCAGGTAGGCGCGGTCACCGATCAGCTGGCGCGCTTCGACGATGTCTTCCGGGCGCTGCACGAACGACAGGGCTACCCAGTCAACACCCAGCTCCAGGCCGAAAGCCAGGTCGCGGCGGTCTTTCTCGGTGAGCGGGGAGAGGTCGAGCACCGCTTGCGGCACGTTGACGCCCTTGCGGTCGGACAGCTCGCCACCGTTCAGCACTTCGGTGTCGATGGCGTCATTGTGCTTGGCGGTCACCCGCAGGCGCAGCTTGCCGTCGTCGAGCAGCAGGTCCATGCCTGGCTCCAGTGCCGCGATGATCTCGGGGTGCGGCAGGTTGACCCGACGGCTGTCGCCCGGGGTCTTGTCCAGGTCCAGGCGCAGGGCCTGGCCGCGTTGCAGCTGGACCTTGCCCTCGGCGAAGCGGCCGACGCGCAGCTTTGGCCCTTGCAGGTCCATGAGGATGCCCAGCGGGTAGTTCAGCTGCTGCTCGACTTCGCGGATCCACTGGTAGCGCAGGGCGTGGTCGGCGTGCTCACCGTGGCTGAAGTTGAGGCGGAAGATGTTCACCCCGGCTTCGACCAGCTGGCGGATGTCGTCGATGCCTTTGATCGCAGGGCCGAGGGTGGCGAGGATCTTTACTTTTTTATCAGGCGTCATGATTGGGCAGTCTCGAGGATCAGGATGGCGCGGAAGTCGTTGACGTTGGTACGGGTCGGCTCGGTGACGATCAGGGCATCGAGCGCGGCGAAGTAGCCATAGCCGTTGTTGTTGTCCAGCTCGTCGCTGGCCGACAGGCCCAGGGCTTCGGCGCGGGCGTAGCTGCTCGGGGTCATGAAGGCGCCGGCATTTTCTTCCGAACCGTCGATGCCGTCGGTGTCACCGGCCAGGGCATACACCCCGGGCAGGCCTTTGAGGCTTTCGGTGAGGCTGAGCAGGAACTCGGCATTACGCCCGCCACGGCCATTGCCGCGCACGGTGACGGTGGTTTCACCGCCCGAGAGGATCACGCAGGGCGCCTTCAGCGGCTGGCCGTGCAGCACGATCTGCCGGGCAATGCCGGCGTGCACCTTGGCCACTTCGCGCGATTCACCTTCCAGGTCACCGAGGATCAGCGGGCTGAAGCCGGCCTGGCGGGCTTTGACCGCCGCGGCTTCGAGCGATTGCTGCGGTTTGGCGATCAGCTGGAAGTGGCTGCGGGCCAGGGCCGGGTCATCGGCCTTGACGGTTTCCGAGGCCGGGTTGTTGAGCCAGTCGATGACGGCTTTCGGCGCGTCGATGTTGTAGCGCTTGAGGATTGCCAGGGCATCGGCCGAGGTGCTCGGGTCGGCCACGGTCGGGCCCGAGGCGATGACGGTGGCCAGGTCGCCAGGCACGTCGGAAATGGCATAGGTGTAGACGGTGGCTGGCCAGCAGGCCTTGGCCAGGCGGCCGCCCTTGATCGCCGAGAGGTGCTTGCGCACGCAGTTCATCTCGCCGATGGTGGCGCCGGATTTGAGCAGCGCCTTGTTGATCTGTTGCTTGTCCGCCAGGGTCAGGCCTGCGGCTGGCAGCGCCAGCAGGGCGGACCCACCGCCGGACAGCAGGAAGATGACGCGGTCTTCTTCGTTGAGGTTGCTGACCAGCTCCAGCACGCGTTTGGCCACGGCCAGGCCGGCGGCGTCGGGGACCGGGTGAGCGGCTTCGACCACCTCGATCTTCTGGCAGTTGGCGCCGTGACCGTAGCGGGTCACGACCAGCCCGGAGACGTCGCCCTGCCAGCTTTTTTCGACCACTTCGGCCATGGCGGCTGCGGCCTTGCCGGCGCCGATGACGATGACCCGGCCGCTACGGTCGGCGGGCAGGTAAGGTTCGAGCACCTGGCGTGGGTGGGCGGCGGCGATGGCTGTGTCGAACAGGTCGCGGAGAAGTTTTTGCGGATCGACCGACATGGCAGGCTCCCATTTATTGTTGTTCTGCAGAATCGAAAACGCCCCTGGAACTGCCTCCGTGCAGGCCGAACCAGGGGCGGGTGTTGCTCGGGGTCACCTATGGACCTGTGGTCGCAGGTTCATAGGTGTTGGCTTCTTCGCGGGCTTGCCCGCTCCCACAGGAATATCGTGGCCCTCAGGCTTGCGCAGTACCTGTGGGAGCGGGCGAGCCCGCGAAGAGGCCAGAAAGGTCTTATTTATCGTCGCGGATCGAGAAGTTGGCCATGTGCTCCAGGCCTTTGATCAGCGCCGAGTGGTCCCAGTTGCCGCCGCCCAGGGCCTGGCAGGTGTTGAACACTTGCTGGGCATTGGAGGTGTTGGGCAGGTTGATGCCCAGTTCCTTGGCACCTTGCAGGGCCAGGTTAAGGTCCTTCTGGTGCAGGTTGATGCGGAAGCCTGGGTCGAAGGTGCCTTTGATCATGCGCTCGGCGTGCACTTCAAGGATCTTCGACGACGCGAAGCCGCCCATCAGCGCTTCACGTACCTTGGCTGGGTCAGCGCCGTTCCTGGCGGCGAACAGCAGGGCTTCGGCAACGGCCTGGATGTTCAGGGCGACGATGATCTGGTTGGCAACCTTGGCGGTCTGGCCGTCACCGTTGCCACCGACGCGGGTGATGTTCTTGCCCATGGCTTCGAACAGCGGCTGGGCGCGCTCGAAGGCTTTCGGGCAGCCGCCGACCATGATGCTCAGGGTCGCGGCCTTAGCCCCGACTTCACCGCCGGACACCGGGGCGTCCAGGTAGGCAGCACCAGTGGCTTTGATCTTCTCGGCGAAGGCTTTGGTGGCGGTAGGGGAGATCGAACTCATGTCGATCACCACCTTGTTCGGGCCCACGCCTTCGGCGACGCCGTTTTCACCGAACAGGACGCTTTCGACCTGTGGGGTATCCGGCACCATGATGATGATGAACTCGGCTTCCTGGGCCACTTCCTTCGGGTTGGCCAGAGCCACGGCGCCAGCGGCGATCAGGTCGGCCGGTGCCGCATCGTGGTGTGTGGAAACGAAGATGCTGTGGCCTGCTTTCTGCAGGTTCTGCGCCATGGGCTTGCCCATGATGCCAGTGCCGAGGAAACCGATTTTAGCCATGAGAAATTACCTCTTTGTAATTGTGATATCTCAAGCAAGCATTGGCCCCCTGTGGGAGCGGGCTTGCCCGCGAAGCAGAAACCCGGTGGATGGCACCGGCTTCGCCGGTGTTCGCGGGCAAGCCCGCTCCCACAGAGATCTGTATTCAGCCGTTAAATGACGTTGTGGGTCTTCAGCCAGCCCAGGCCCGCTTCGGTGGTGGTCAGCGGCTTGTATTCCGCGCCCACCCAGCCCTGGTAGCCGATGCGGTCCAGGTGTTCGAACAGGAAGCGATAGTTGATCTCGCCAGTGCCTGGTTCGTTGCGGCCCGGGTTGTCGGCCAGCTGGATGTGGTTGATCAGTTTCAGGTTGGCTTCCATGGTGCGAGCCAGGTCACCTTCCATGATCTGCATGTGGTAGATGTCGTACTGCAGGAACAGGTTGTCACTGCCGACTTCGGCCTGGATTTCCAGCGCCTGTTTGGTGGTATTCAGGTAGAAGCCAGGGATGTCGCGGGTGTTGATCATTTCCATGACCAGACGGATCCCCGCAGCCTTGAGCTTGTCGGCAGCGTAGCGCAGGTTTTCCACGAAGGTCTTGCGCACGTCGGCGCACTGCAGGCCTTGTGGACGGATGCCGGCCAGGGCGTTGACCTGGGTGTTGCCCAGGACCTTGGCGTATTCGATGGCCTTGTCTACGCCGGCGCGGAACTCTTCGACGCGGTCTGGGTGGCAGGTGATACCGCGCTCACCTTTCGACCAATCGCCGGCAGGAAGGTTGAACAGCACCTGAGTCAGGCCATTGGCGTCCAGTTGCTGCTTGATTTCGGCAGCACTGAAATCGTATGGGAAGAGGTATTCGACACCGCTGAAACCAGCGTCGGCGGCAGCCTTGAAGCGGGCCAGGAAGTCCTGTTCGGTGAACAGCATGGACAGGTTGGCAGCGAAGCGAGGCATGGGTTGTCTCCTTGCGATGAAGGCCCCCAGGGCAAGCCTGGGGGCGTCAGGCGATCAGTCCAGCAGCGAGATGGCGGTTGGCGCGTCGTTACCGACCAGGGCCAGGTCTTCGAACTCGTTGACCGCGTTGATCTCGGTGCCCATGGAAATGTTGGTCACACGCTCGAGGATCACTTCGACCACGACCGGCACGCGGAACTCTTCGGCCATCTTCTGTGCCTTGAGCAGGGCAGGGGCGATCTCGGCCGGCTCGAACACGCGGATGGCCTTGCAGCCCAGGCCTTCGACCACAGCAACGTGGTCGACACCGTAGGTGGCAGCGTCGGTCGAGTTGATGTTCTCGAACGCCAGTTGTACACAGTAATCCATGTCGAAGCCACGCTGTGCCTGACGGATCAGGCCCAGGTAGGCGTTGTTCACCAGCACGTGGACGTACGGCAGGTTGAACTGCGCACCGACGGCCAGTTCTTCGATCATGAACTGGAAGTCGTAGTCACCCGACAGCGCGACGACCTTGCGCTTCGGATCGGCTTTGACAACACCCAGCGCGGCTGGGATGGTCCAGCCCAGCGGGCCGGCCTGGCCGCAGTTGATCCAGTGGCGTGGCTTGTACACGTGCAGGAACTGCGCACCGGCGATCTGCGACAGGCCGATGGTGCTGACATAGCAGGTGTCCTTGCCGAATACCTGGTTCATCTCTTCGTATACGCGCTGCGGCTTGACCGGCACGTTGTCGAAGTGGGTCTTGCGCTGCAGGCTCGCCTTGCGCTGCTGGCAATCTTCCAGCCAGGCCTTGCGGCACTTCAGCTTGCCTGCGGCTTTCCACTCGCGGGCCACTTCGAGGAACACGTCCAGCGCCTTGCCAGCGTCGGAAACGATACCCAGGTCCGGGGTGAATACGCGGCCGATCTGGGTCGGTTCGATGTCCACGTGCACGAACTTGCGGCCTTCGGTGTAGACGTCGACGGAACCGGTGTGGCGGTTGGCCCAGCGGTTACCGATACCGAACACCAGGTCGGATTTCAGCAGGGTGGCGTTGCCGTAGCGGTGCGAGGTCTGCAGGCCGACCATGCCGACCATCTGTGCGTGGTCGTCCGGGATGGTGCCCCAGCCCATCAGGGTCGGGATTACCGGTACGCCGGTCAGTTCGGCGAACTCGACCAGCTTGTCGCTGGCGTCGGCGTTGATGATGCCGCCACCGGCTACCAGCAGCGGGCGCTCGGCGTCATTGAGCAGGGCCAGGGCTTTTTCGGCCTGTACGCGGGTGGCGGACGGCTTGTTGATTGCCAGTGGCTCGTAGGCGTCGATGTCGAATTCGATTTCGGCCATCTGCACGTCGAACGGCAGGTCGATCAGCACCGGGCCTGGGCGGCCGGTGCGCATTTCATAGAAGGCCTTCTGGAAGGCGTAGGGCACTTGGCCCGGCTCCAGAACGGTGGTGGCCCATTTGGTGACTGGCTTGACGATATTGGTGATATCGACAGCCTGGAAGTCTTCCTTGTGCAGGCGGGCACGGGGTGCCTGGCCAGTGATGCAAAGGATCGGGATGGAGTCGGCCGAGGCGCTGTACAGGCCGGTGACCATGTCGGTGCCGGCTGGGCCGGAGGTACCGATGCACACGCCGATGTTGCCTGGGTTGGCCCGGGTGTAGCCCTCGGCCATGTGCGAGGCGCCTTCGACGTGACGAGCGAGGACGTGATCGATGCCACCGACTTTCTTCAGGGCCGAATACAGCGGGTTGATGGCAGCCCCCGGGATGCCGAACGCGGTATCTACACCTTCACGGCGCATGACCAGAACGGCTGCATCGATTGCTCTCATTTTGCTCATGGTTTGTGCCTCATTGATTTTGTAATTGTATACAACTTGCTTTGTGCCAGAGTGTATTCATGGCTGGCCGCTCAGGTCAACGGGTTTTCGTCGGACACGATCCCTTTCGTTCGAGCGCCCGTGAAAACGGTGGTTTGCGGTATCGCATACGATCGTTTCAATTTATTGTATACAAAAATTAATTCAGTTGTGTTCTATTGGTTCATCGATTTTTCACCTGCCCTCAGGGCTTCTCACAACAAGAAGAGGACCTTTCCATGAACGCTTTGAACCTGAAAGTCGCTGTCAGTCTGGTGAACGCCGCGTTGGCGGCGGGCCGCGCGATCAATGCCGCACCCCTGACCGTGGCCGTGCTGGATGCCGGCGGGCACTTGCTGGCCTTGCAGCGCGAGGACGGCGCCAGCTTGATTCGCCCGGAAGTGGCCACCGGCAAGGCCTGGGGTGCGATTGCCCTGGGCAAGGGCTCGCGCCTGCTGGCGCTGGATGCGCAGCAACGGCCGGCGTTTTTCGCGGCGTTGAACGGCCTGGGCGAGCGGCCGGTGGTGCCGGCACCGGGTGGTGTGCTGATTCGTGATCAGGATGGCAAGGTGTTGGGCGCTGTGGGGATCAGCGGCGATACGTCGGATATCGACGAGCAGTGCGCGATCAGTGCGATCGAAGAGGTAGGGTTGAAGGCTGATGCGGGTGTAGCGGCTTAATTCTCTACTGCCTGTTCTGGCCTATTCGCGGGCACGCCCGCACAGGTACAGCGCTATCCCTGTGGGAG
The DNA here is from genome assembly GCF_001320485.1 of Pseudomonas sp. NBRC 111130. Lineage (NCBI taxonomy): Bacteria > Pseudomonadati > Pseudomonadota > Gammaproteobacteria > Pseudomonadales > Pseudomonadaceae > Pseudomonas > Pseudomonas sp. NBRC 111130. The sequence goes on along the minus strand of NZ_BCBG01000010.1, from coordinate 214,501 downwards.
CGGGCGTGCCCGCGAATGGCTTACATAGGTGGCTCAGGCCGCCTCGGGCTCACAGCCCTTGAGCACCATGCGAATGATGGTGTCGGCCGCAGCATCGTAATCGCTGTCGGCCAGCCTGGCCTTGCCGGTCACCGCCGAAATCTGCCAATCGAAATCGGCATAGGTCTGGGTCGCCGCCCAGATGCTGAACATCAGGTGGTGGGCATCGACATGGGCGATCTGCCCGCGGTCGATCCAGCGCTGGATGCACTCGATGTTGTGCCGGGCTTGCTCGTTCAGCTGTTCCACCTGGCTTGGCGAGAGGTGCGGTGCGCCATGCATGATTTCGCTGGCGAACACCTTCGAGGCATGGGGCAGGTCACGCGAAATGCGGATCTTCGAGCGGATGTAAGCACTCAATACTTCTTTCGGATCACCGTCGGCATTGAACGGCGTCGATGCCTGCATGATCGGCGCGATGATGCTCTCCAGGACCTCGCGGTAGAGGTTGTCCTTGGATTTGAAGTAGTAATACACGTTCGGCTTGGGCAGGCCGGCCTTGGCGGCGATGTCACTGGTCTTGGTGGCGGCGAAGCCCTTGTCGGCGAATTCTTCACTGGCTGCGCGCAGGATCAGCTCCTTGTTGCGCTCGCGAATGGTGCTCATGGTCAGGGATCTTCCTCGTGTCTGGCCACCTCTAAGAGGGATCGGGCATGGTAGCACCGCGCCCGACGGGCGCTCAAGGCAGGGGCTTTGGGCTAGAATCCGGCAAATCGACTCATTCGGATACAAACAGACATGGCAGGAAGCAGTTTACTGGTACTGATCGACGATATCGCCACGGTGCTCGACGATGTGTCGGTGATGACCAAGGTTGCGGCGAAAAAGACCGCAGGTGTGCTGGGCGACGACCTGGCGCTCAATGCCCAGCAGGTTACCGGTGTGCGCGCCGATCGCGAGCTTCCGGTGGTTTGGGCGGTGGCCAAGGGCTCGCTGGTGAACAAGGCGATTCTGGTGCCGGCGGCGCTGTTGATCAGCGCGTTCATCCCTTGGGCGGTGACGCCGCTGCTGATGCTTGGCGGCGCCTACCTGTGCTTCGAAGGCTTCGAGAAGCTGGCGCACAAGTTTCTGCACAGCAAGGAAGAGGACGAGCTGCATCACGAGGCACGCAAGGAGGCTGTGGCCGATGCCGCTGTCGACCTCGTAGCGTTCGAGAAAGCCAAGGTCAAGGGCGCGGTGCGTACCGACTTCATCCTCTCCGCCGAAATCATCGCCATTACCCTGGGCATCGTCGCCGACACGCCGCTGACACAGCAAATCATCGTGCTCTCGGGCATCGCGGTGGTCATGACCATCGGTGTGTATGGCCTGGTGGGGGGGATCGTCAAGCTTGACGACCTGGGGCTGTGGATGACCCAGAAGTCTTCAGCGCTGGCCCGTTCGATCGGCAACGGCATCCTGCGGGCCGCGCCCTACATGATGAAAAGCCTGTCGGTGATCGGCACCGCGGCGATGTTCCTGGTCGGTGGCGGGATTCTGGTACATGGGGTGGCGCCGCTGCATCACGCAATAGAGGCGTTCAGCGAAGGGCGCGGAGGGGCGCTGACCAACGGCCTGCTCAATGGCGTGGCCGGTGTGCTGGCCGGGGCCGTGGTACTGGCAGTGGTGGCGGTTGCGGGGAAACTGTGGCGGATGGTTCGCCCGGTCCGCTAAGGCTGTATGGCCGGGGCTTCGCCCCGGTTCGCGGGCTCGCCCGCTCCCACAGGAATCGCGCATGCCCTGAAGCTGGCGCTCAACCTGTGGGAGCGGGCAAGCCCGCGAACACCGGCGGAGCCGGTGCCATGCATCGCGATCAGTTTTCGGTCGTGGCGCCCTGCAGCTCGGGCTTCCAGGCCAGCAGGCCCTGGCTGAAGCCGTAGGCCGCGCTCTGGTAGTAGGCGATCGCCCGGCGGATCAGCGGGTTGTCGCTGGCGACCGTGGTTTCGTGGCTCTTGCCCAGCGCGTCTTCATGCACACGCATGCCGCCACGCGGGCTGAGAATGGCCAGGTCGTTGCCATCGAACAACCCCAGGTGCTGATAGTTGCCGATCAGCACCCGTGGTGGCAGGTCGTCTTGCTTGAGCAGGTCGCGGCCGAAGAAGGTCGAGGTGTAGTCGAAGTTGAGCAGGCCCAGCAGGGTCGGGGCCAGGTCGATCTGGCTGGCCAGCTTGCTGTCTTCGCGGGGCTCGATCATTTTTGGCGCGTAGATCCACAGCGGAATCTGGTAGTTGTTCACCGGCAGGTCCTCGACCCCGGCACTGCCGGCCGTGTGGTCGGCGACAAACACGAACAAGGTGTTGTCGAACCATGGCTTGCCCTTGGCTTCCTTGAGGAACTGAGCGATGGCATGGTCGGTGTACTTCACCGCACCTTCGCGGCCGTCGCCTGACGGAATGTCGATGCGGCCGTCCGGGTAGGTGTAGGGGCGGTGGTTCGAAGTGGTCATCAGCTGCAGGAAGAACGGCTTCTGCCGGGCGTAATCGGCATCGGCCAGCTTGAGGGTCTGCCGGTACAGGTCCTCGTCGGCCATGCCCCAGGCATTCTTGAAACTGATTTCGCTTTCATCGACGCTGCTCTGGTCGACGATGCGGTAGCCGTTGCCGCTGAAAAACGCATTCATGTTGTCGAAGTAGCCGCGCCCGCCGTAGACGAATACCGCTTCATAGCCTTTGGCGGTCAGTTGCTGGCCGAGACTGGCGTAGCCGCTTTCGCGGCCGATGCGCTTGACGATCGAGCGGCCCGGGGTAGGCGGGATCGACAGGGTGATGGCTTCCAGGCCGCGGTCGGTACGGGTGCCGGTGGCATAGAAATTGTTGAAGTACAGGCTCTCGCGGCGCAGGGCATCGAGGTTCGGCGTGAGGTTGCGCGCATCGCCGTTACTGCCCATGTACTTGGCGCTGAAGCTTTCGATGGTCACCAGGATGATGTTGGGCGTGCGCTGCTCACCGTTTGCACTGATGTGGCGGCGGATGTCCTGGGGTTCCTGGCCCTGGAACTGTGCATTGGGTTCGGCCAGCTCCTGATGCATCTGCGCGCCGACTTCGCCGGCGCCGAGGCTGGCGTAGAACTGGGTGTAGTCCAGTTCGTTGTTACGGAAGGCGGCGAAGAACTGGTACGGGCCGTTGCTGGCCAGCTCGCGCTGATAGGCATTGCCGCCCTGGCCGCGTGGGAACTGCTGGTCGATCACCACGCTGTTCAGGCCGACCAGTACGGCCAGCACAGCCAGCCCGGACACGCGCTGACGCGAGGTGGCGGCAGGGCCGGCGAGGGCCTGGGCCAATGGCTTGCGCAACACCAGGGCAAGCAGGACCGCAGCCACCGCGATGCCGCTGAGCAATGCGGGCAGTGGGTAGGACTCGCGGATGTTGTCCAGCACTTCCTTGGAATAGACCAGGTAGTCGACGGCGATGAAGTTGAAGCGTACGCCGAATTCGTCCCAGAACAGCCACTCGGCCACGGCAACGAACAGCATCACGAACAGGCTGACCACCAGCAAGCCGCCAAGCAGCCAATGGTGGGCGCGCGAGCGCCACAATCTGGTTGGGCACAGCGCCAGGTACAGGCCCAGCGGCAAGGCCGTGTAGATGAGGAAGCTCAGGTCGTAGATCGCCCCGTCAAAGAAGATCGAAAAATAGTTGCCGCTGAACTCATTCATATGAGTGAACAGCAATAACAATCGTGTCAGCAGGAAGATGCCGAACCAGGTTGAGCAAAGCAACAGCAGATAGCGCCAGGGCGCAGGTAGGGGAGTACGCATCTAGTTGGCCTGTTTTCTTTCTTGGGTGTGCGAGGCCGACAGTCTAGTAGAAAAGTTGCAAAAATATTGTCAAAAATTCGCCGTGCGTGCGAAGGCGATGGCTGTATAGTCCTAACTTGCGATTTCAGATTTGATCGGAAGGAAAACACATGTTTGGTGTGCTGACTCACGACGCCTGTCACTTGGCCCTGTACCTGCTCACGGCGCTTGCCTGGTGGGCTCTGGGGCTTGGCCTCGTGCTGCGCGGTGCGCACTTTCAGGCGCTTTGGAAGTGTTGCGCGATGCTCGGCTTGGTCTTGGCGATCAAGTCGGTAGTGCTGGTGCTGGATATCTTAAGGGTCATACCGCACCACCAAGTGGAGTTGGTATTGCTGGTATTTGGAATCGTGCTGCCGGCGGGCATTTTTCTGACCTGTAAGGCAACTTCTATTTGTAAGTAAGACAGCGCTGAAAATGTTGTAAGTTAAAGCTTACAAGTGAGAACTATGACGGCGCCGCCAGGTAACGGCGCTGTCACGTTTCAGCCGATCAGAAGTGCACTTTCACCAGGAAACTCATGGTGTTCTGGTCGGTGGTGAAACCATCACTGTCCTTGATGCCGTACTTGTCTTTCCAGTAATCGTACTCGACACCGACATACAGCTGCTTCTCGCCCAGGTGCAGGGCCTTGCCCAGGTCGTACTTGATTTGCGGGTTGAAGTGCAGGTTGGCGTGGTAAGTACCGTGACGGTTCTCGTCGTTGTCAACGACCCAGTCCATGAAGCCGTCGATCAGCACATCGGAGTCACCGACCGGAATGGTGTAGGACCAGACCGGAGTGATCTGCCAGACATTGTTACCCGCGCGGCTGCCTTCAGGCATGCGGTTGTAGAAGTTGAGCTGGAAGTAGTCGAAGCCAGGAATGTTCAGGTCGAAGCCCGGGCCGATCAGGTACGACTCGACGTCACCCTCGCCAAACTCGTAGGTCGCGGCCAGCAGCACGTCCTTGACCGGGCCAAACTCAAGCTTCTGGTCGAAAATCTTGCCAAACGACAGGCGCGGGCTGAATTCGCCGTAGTAGCTGTTGGGGCCGTTGTTGGCGTCCTTCTTGCCCTGGTAGAAAATCTTGTCGACGAAGAAGAAATTGTCGCCGTACTTCCAGCCATCGGCATGTTCGAAGGTGAAGGTTTGCTGGATCTCTGGGTTGACCTTGAAGTTCTTGCCCCACAGGTAGGTCAGGCTGTTGTTCTGCCACTGCAGCAGGTCGCCGGCGAAGGTGGTGCCGCAGGCCAGCAGGCCGCCCGCGAGAATCAGGCTGTTGATGGTACGCATTGCGAGTGTCGCTCCCTTGATTGATCTGTTGTCAGCGCTCGTTGGCGCTTTTTTGTCTTTTGAGTCAGCTTTTTTCGATTGGCCACAACTGTTTGGCAAGAGCTGCGCCAACTTTTCGGGGTTAGCTGCTACCTTCCTGCTCGACTCGTTCTGAACGGATGAAAATGGGTATTTCAGGCTGGCAACACGTCGGCCAACCGCCCGAATTCATTGACTGAGCGGTCAGTAAACGCCGGCAGAATCCATTGTGCCGTGATCGAGGGGGCGCGCAGATTACTGGCTTGCGCGCCGCGCCTCAAGTGCTCCGTCCTGGAGCACGGTGATTCAAACTTGGGCGTTTGGTCAGATTTTCAGAAGTGTACTTTGATCAGCGCGCTGGCGACACTTTGATTACTGTCCAGATTGCCGCGGCTGTCGATGCCGTACTTGTCTTTCCAGTAGCTGTATTCGAAGCCGACGTAGAGCTGTTTGGCACCGATATTCAGGGCCTTGCCCAGGTCATACTTGACCTGCGGGTTGAAGTGCAGGTTGGCATGGTAGGTGCCACGTTTGTTCTGGTCGTTGTCGGTGACCCAGTCCATGTAACCGTCGATCAGAATGTCGGATTTGCCCACAGGGATGGTGTAGGACCAGCCGGGGGTAATCTGCCAGACGTTGTCACCGGGGCGGCTGCCCTCGGTGTTGCGCACATAGAAGTTCAGGGTGAAGTAGTTGAAGCCGGGAATGTCCAGGTCGAAGCCGGGGCCGATCAGGTAGGCCTCGTTGTCGCCTTCGCCGCGTTCGTAGGTCATGGCCAGCAGCACGTCCTTGACCGGGCCAAAGGCGAGCTTCTGGTCGAAGATCTTGCCGAACGATAGGCGCGGGCTGAACTCACCGTAGTAGGTGGTCACGCCTTTGCCGGGATCGGGTTTGCCGTTGTAGAAGATCTTGTCGACGAACATGAACGTGTCGCCGTACTTCCATTTGTTGGCATGCTCGAAGGTGACGGTCTGCTGGATGCTCGGGTTGACCTTGAAATCCTTGCCATACAGGTAGGTCAGGCTTTCGCCGTGCCACAGCAGCCAATCGCCTGCATGGGCGGGGAGGGTGGCCAGCAGGCTGCTGCCCAGCAGCAGGCTTGATGCGATGCGCTTCATGTTGTGATTCCCGGACTTATTGTTTTTGTTGGCGGTTTTTTCGGCGCGCAGGCGCCCCGAGCGGCCCATTCCGGCGGGCCGACGGTGAAACGGTTACTACGGAATGTGAGCAGGGGCGGCACACTGCGCCGCCCCGCTCAGGGCTCAATGCTGGTGGCAGGCGTCGTTATGCACGGCGCGCTCGGCACCACCCAGGATGTTGAACAGCACGTTGAGCACCAGGGCACTGACCGTGGCCATGGCGATCCCGCTGTGGGTGATGGGTTCCATCCACTGCGGCATTTGCGCGAAGAACTCCGGCTTGACCACGGGGATCAGGCCAAAGCCGACGCTCACCGCCACCAGCAACTGGTTGCGGCGGTCGCCGATGTCGGCTTCCTGGAGGATCTTGATCCCGGTGGCGGTGACCATGCCGAACATGGCGATGGACGCGCCGCCCAGCACCGCAGGCGGGATCGAGGCGATCAGGAAGGCCGCCTTGGGCAGCAGGCTGAGCATGATCAGCAGGGCACCGGCCATTACTGTGACGTAACGGCAACGCACGCCAGTCATCTGCACCAGGCCGATGTTCTGGGCGAACGATGAGTGGGTGAAGGTGTTGAAGAAGCCGGCGACGAACGACGCACCGGCATCGCACAACAGGCCGCGACGCAACATCCCAGGTGTCACTTCGCGGTCTGTCACCTTGCCCAGGGCGAGGAACATGCCCGTCGACTCGACGAAGATGATCACCACCACCAGGCACATCGACAGGATCGGCGCCAGGCTGAAGGTCGGCATGCCGAAGTGCAGTGGCGTGACCACTTGCAGCCACGGCGTGTCGCCCAGGCCCGACAGGTCGACCATGCCGATGGAGCCGGCCAGGATGTAGCCAAGGCCCATGCCCACCAGCACCGACACGTTGACCCAGAAGCCGCGCATGAAGCGGTTGATCAACAGGATGACTGCCAGCACCAGGCCAGCCACCAGCAGGTAGATCGGCGAACCGAAGGTGGTGGCGTCCTGGCCGCCACCCGCCCAGTTGACCGCTACGGGGAACAGCGACAGGCCAATCGAGGTGATCACCGTACCGGTGACCAGGGGCGGGAAGAAGCGTACGACCTTGGACATGAACGGCGCGATCAGCATGCCGAAGAACCCGGCAGCGATGGTCGCGCCGAAGATCCCCTGCAGGCCTACGCCCGGCATGCCGGCCATGGCCACCATGCTGCCGACGGCAGCAAAACTGGCACCCATCATCACCGGCATGCGGATCCCGACCGGGCCGATACCGAACGACTGGATGATGGTAGCGACACCGGCCACCAACAGGTCGGCGTTGATCAGGAAAGCGACTTCTTCACGGGACAAACCCGCGGCCTGGCCGATGATCAGAGGGACGGCGATCGCCCCCCCGTACATCAGCAACACATGTTGCAGGCCAACCAGGATCAGTTGGAACAGGGGCAGAGGCTGTCGCGGCGGCGCAACTGGGATGTACGCCTTGCGTGACTCGGACATGCAGCACCTCGAGTTTTGTTTTTATTCTCGGATCCAAGCGCCGGTCGCAAGCGGCGGGCCAAGGCAGCCCGGTTTTCCCGCCAGCAGTCGAACGCTCGATGCTTGCTTGTTGCGTATGTCTTGAAGCGGAGGCCGGATTTACCGGCCTCTTCGCGGGCAAGCCACTCCCACAACGAGAGCGGGGTGCCCGATGGATCAGTTGACCTGGGCGCCTTTGGCGATCCAGTCACCGACGAGCTTGCGCTCTTCGGCGGTCATCTGGGTGATGTTGCCCAGCGGCATGATCTGGCTGGCGACCGCTTGCGCCTGAATGCGCGCGGCCTGGGCCTGGATCTGCTGCGGGGTGTCGAACATCACGCCGGCCGGTGCTGCGCTGAACAGTGGGCTGGTCGGTTTCGACGAGTGGCACACGCTGCAGCGTTCCTGGATGACTTTATGGATCTTCTCGAAGTCGCCACCGGCGGCTTGAGCCGTTGCCTGGGCCGGGGCCTCGGCGGGTGCGGCTGGTGCTTCGGCGGCCTTGGCGGCTTCTTCAGCGCGCAGTTCGGCTGCGGTCTTGCCCCCGACGGCGGTGGCTGGCAGTGGCTGGTACTCGACCTTCGCTGCGGCCTGCTCAGGGCTGACAGCCATCGGCTTGGGACCGGTGACGTAGGCCAGGCAGATCATCGCCAGGGCACCGACCGGCAGGGTCCAGGCGTACTTGTTGCTGTCGTGGCGGGTGTTGAAGTAGTGGCGGATCAGAACCGCGGCTACTGCGATACCGGCCAGGATCAGCCAGTTGTACTGGCTACCGTAGGTGCTCGGGAAGTGGTTGCTGATCATGATGAACAGCACCGGCAGGGTGAAGTAGTTGTTGTGACGCGAGCGCAGCAGGCCCTTGGCCGGCAGTACCGGGTCCGGGGTCTGGTTGTTCTCGATCGCCGCCACCAGCTGGCGCTGTGCCGGCATGATGATGCGGAACACGTTGCCGACCATGATGGTGCCGATGATCGCGCCGGTGTGCAGGTACGCACCACGGCCGCTGAACACCAGGCTGAAGCCGAAGCAGGCAGCAATGATCAGGACGAACAGCACGGCGCCGAGCAGGGCAGGGTGCTTGCCCAGCGGCGAGTCGCACAGGAAGTCGTAGATGAACCAGCCGGCGACCAGCGAACCGATACCGATGGCCACGCCTTCGGCACCGCTCAGGGTGCTGCCGGGTGCCAGCAGGTACAGGCTCGGGTTCCAGTAGAACACCACGCACAGCAAGGCGATACCGGACATCCAGGTGAAGTAGGCTTCCCATTTGAACCAGTGCAGGTTCTCGGGCATTTTCGGGGGGGCGAGCTTGTATTTCTCCAGGTGGTAGATACCACCGCCGTGAATCGCCCAGAGATCACCCGACAACCCATCGCGCGGGTTGCTTCGGTTCAGGTGGTTCTCCAGCCAGACGAAGTAGAACGATGCACCGATCCAGGCCACGCCGGTGATCATGTGAACCCAGCGAATGCTCAGGTTCAGCCATTCGTGAAGGTGTGCTTCCACAGTATGTACCTCTGCCGATCACCGTGAACGATGACCGACCTTTTCTTATTGGTGGGGATTGAGGATCAGCATCTGTTCCTCGGTGAAGTAATGCTCATCGCAGTTGTTGCCAGAACCGCTGCGATCAACCACCAGGAAGTCATCCCGCTTTTCGATCGTCAGCACCGGGTGGTGCCAGACGCCGCGATGGTAATTAACGCCCTGCCTGCCGTTACTACGGAAGGCACGGACCAAGCCTGATACAGGTGCATCGCCAACGGGCGCGACCACGATCAGAAAGGGGTTGCCGAGCAGCGGGATGAAAGCCTGGCTGCCCAGCGGATGGCGTTCCAGCATGCGCACGGTCAGCGGCATGTCCTGCGCGTCGGCGCGGAAGATGCTGATGATCGCCTTGTCTTCGGGCTCTGCGGTCTCGACCGTGGCGAGCTTGTGGAAGCGCATGGTCGAGCCGTTGTTGATCATGAAGTGATCGCTGCCATCGGTTTCGATCACGTCTCCGAATTCGGCGAAGGCTTCTTTGGTCAGGGGCTCGATCATCAGGGTGCGCATGCGGATATCTCTTCTATTGTTCGATGTGCTGAATAAGGTTCGGCTGTTGCTTACAGCTGCAACAGGCGGAACAGGGCGATCAGGTTGATCTGCGCCAGGGCTTCCTTGAATTCGGCATCGGCATCGTTATGGATGCGTTTTTCGAAGGAGGCGAGGATCTGGTGCCGGTTGCTGCCTTTTACCGCCATGATGAACGGGAACCGGAACTTGGCCTTGTAGGCGTCGTTCAGCTCGGTGAAACGGGCGAACTCTTCGGCGGTGCACTGGTGGATACCGGCGCCGGCCTGCTCGTTGGTGCTCGATTCGGTCAGCTCGCCCTGGATGGCGGCCTTGCCGGCCAGGTCCGGGTGAGCGTTGATCAGCGCCAGCTGATCGGCGTGGTTGGCGCTGAGCAGGATGTCGCTCATGCGCTGGTGCAGCGCCTCGATCTCGTCCAGTTCGCCCAGCTGGCCCAGGTCGTAGGCTTTCTCGGCGACCCATGGCGAGTGCTCATAGATGTCGGCGAACGCCGCGACGAAGGCGTCACGGGACAGCGTGGAGGGCTTGAGGGTCTTGAAGGCGGTCATCAGGCGTTCTCTTTCTTGTACGGGTGGGTGGCGTGCCAGTGGCGGGCGATGTCCACGCGGCGGGCGAACCAGACCTGGTCGTGGCTCTTGGCGTAGTCGACGAAGCGCTTGAGCGCAGCCAGGCGCGCCGGGCGGCCGACCAGCCGGCAGTGCAGGCCGATGGACAGCATCTTCGGCGCTTCGGCGCCTTCGGCGTAGAGCACGTCGAACGCGTCTTTGAGGTACTGGAAGAACTGCTCGCCGCAGTTGAAGCCCTGCACCTGGGTGAAGCGCATGTCATTGGTGTCGAGGGTGTACGGGATCACCAGGTGCGGCTTGCCGGTCGGGTTGTTCGGTTCCCAGTACGGCAGGTCGTCGTCATAGGTGTCGCTGTCATAGAGGAAGCCACCTTCCTCCATCACCAGGCGGCGGGTGTTCGGGCCGGTGCGGCCGGTGTACCAGCCCAGAGGGCGCTCGCCGGTGATTTCGGTGAGGATGCGGATGGCTTCGAGCATATGCTCGCGTTCCTGGGCCTCGTCCATGTTCTGGTAGTCGATCCAGCGGTAGCCGTGGCTGCAGATCTCGTGGCCGGCTTCGGCCATGGCGCGGATCACATCGGGATGGCGCTGGGCGGCCATGGCCACGGCGAAGATGGTCAGCGGTACACCGCTGTCCTTGAACAGCTTGAGCAGGCGCCAGACGCCGGCGCGGCTGCCGTACTCGTACAGCGACTCCATGCTCATGTTGCGCTGGCCCTGCAGTGGCTGGGCAGCGACCATCTCGGAGAGGAAGGCTTCGGACTCTTTGTCACCGTGCAGGATGTTGCGTTCGCCACCTTCCTCGTAGTTGAGGACGAAAGACAGCGCGATGCGAGCGTTGCCCGGCCATTGCGGGTGAGGAGGGTTGTTGCCGTAACCGATCAGGTCGCGAGGATAGTCAGCGCTCACTGCAGTCTTCCTTCTTGTGTGTTAGTGCGGGGTGGGCGGGCCGCGTCGGGATGTCGCACCACCGGATGGGCTGATTGTATACAACTTCTGAAATCTTTTGTAAGCCTGTTTTTCCGCATTTCTTCCCTTTTGTCGCTTGAGAATCCGTTGCAAGAAACCTGCCTGTTTGGTCAGTTAATTCTGTTGGGCTCTGCACGGTGCCTGTAGTTGTGACTGATGGCCGGTTTACCGGGGCTGAGGCGGAATGGATCAAAAAATTGTGTACAATCTGGCGCTGAAATGTCTTAATGGCCTTCATTCCCCGCACAGTGCGGGCCCCATCCCGGGGCAGCTGTGTATTTTTTGCCCATAGAGTGAACAAGAGGCGACAAGCAGATGGGACGTTTGACCACACACGTACTGGATGCCGCGCATGGCTGCCCAGGCAGCTCGATCAAGGTCGAGCTGTACCGCGTCGAAGGCCAGCAGCTGGAGCTGGTGAACACTGCCTTGACCAACAGCGATGGCCGCGTCGACGCGCCGCTGCTGCAAGGGGACGATTACCGTACCGGCGTCTACCAGCTGCAGTTCAGCGCTGGCGCCTACTACCGTGCCCGCGGCGTACAGCTGCCGGATACGGCGTTTTTGGATGTTGTCGTGCTGCGCTTCGGCATCGATGAAAAGCAGGAGCATTACCACGTGCCGCTGCTGATCTCGCCGTACAGCTATTCGACCTATCGCGGAAGCTAGTTGGTCGCTAGAAGAATCTTCGTAGGTCCTTTGGCCCGCTCTCACACTGGCGGGCTTTTTTTCGTCTGCAGGAAGGTGACAGGCGCGGATTCTGCGGTATTCATGAGATCGAGCGCCGCGCGGGCGGGGCTCGATCTCGGGACTGTTGAAAATCTGAAGCCAGGCTCCCTCGGTCAGAGGAACACGAACTTGGCAATGAAGATCGCGCACAGCACCCAAAGGCTGGCGGAGATTTCCTTGTACTTGCCGGTACCTGCCTTCAACGCCACATAGCTGATGAAGCCCAGGGCAATACCATCGGCGACCGAGAAGGTCAGCGGCATCATGATCACCGTGACGATCGCCGGAATGCTGTCGGTGGCTTCGTCCCAGTGGATGTGCGCCATGCTGCCCATCATCAGCATCGCCACATAGATCAGCGCACCGGCAGTTGCGTAAGCCGGGATCATGCCGGCCAGTGGCGCGAAGAACATCGCCGCCACGAACAGAACGCCCACCACCACAGCCGTCAAGCCGGTTCGGCCACCCGCAGCCACACCAGCAGCGCTTTCTACATAGCTCGTTACCGGTGGTACGCCGACCACCGCGCCAAACACGCTCGAGGCACTGTCCGCCTTCAATGCCCGCGACAGGTTCTCGATGCGCCCGTCCGGCGCCACCAGGTTGGCCCGCTGGGCCACACCCATCAACGTGCCGGCGGTGTCGAACATGTGCACGAACAGGAAAGCCAGCACCACGCTGATCATGCTGACGTTGAACACGCCGGCCACGTCCATGGCCATCCAGGTCGGTGCCAGGCTCGGCGGCATCGACATCACCCCGCCGAACTTGACCAGGCCCAGGCCCCAGCCCGCCAGGGTGACGCCGATGATGCTGATCAGGATCGCACCGAATACCCGCTTGTAGCTGAGGATTGCAATCAGCAGGAAGCACAGCGCGGCCAGCAGCGGCCCTGGTTCATGCAGCGAGCCCAGCTTGATCAGGGTGGCCGGGCTATCAACGATGATGCCGGCCGTCTTCAGGCCGATCAGCCCGAGAAACAACCCGACGCCGGCCCCCATGGCATGGCGCAGGCTCACCGGGATGCTGTTGAGCAGCCACTCGCGCACGCGGGACAAGGTCAGGAACATGAACAGCACACCGGAGACGAACACGGCCCCCAGCGCGGTTTCCCAGTTGTAGCCCATGGTGCCGACCACGGTGTAGGTAAAGAAGGCGTTGAGCCCCATGCCTGGTGCCAGGCCCACCGGCCAGTTGGCGTACAGGCCCATCAGCAGGCAGCCCAGCGCGGCGGCGATGCAGGTGGCGACGAAGGCGGCACCGTGGTCGATGCCGGCGTCGGCCATGATGTTGGGGTTGACGAAGATGATGTAGGCCATGGTGATGAAGGTGGTCACCCCGGCGATCAGTTCGGTTTTGACGGTGCTGCCGTGTTGCTTGAGTTTGAAAATCCGCTCCAGCCAACTCGTTTCGAGCGGTGGCGCGAGATCCAGCGTAGGGGCTTCGGATTTGCGGCTTTCCACAGCGAGTACTCCTCAAGTCTTTCTTGTTGTTGTGGGAGCCAGGGTCCTGAGCAATGCACTTGGTGGCTCCTCGAGGGAAGGCAGACGTCTGACGCGTTTTGTTGACTTACGGGTCAAGAAGTTGCTCGGTGGATTATGCTTTTGTGTACAAAGAATGCAAATAATGTTTTATGTTTTGTGCGCGCAATGTGTCGTACAACGGCTATATAGGCAAAACGCCCCCTGCGGAATCGCCTCAGCCTGTGTACAATGGCGCCATACTTTCTCTTCGTGCCTCGAGAGCCCATGAACGAACAGCTGCAACCTCTGAAAAAACCTGCGCGCACTGGCAAGGCCGGCCGCAGTGGTACCCAGGACGACATCGTCTACGCGCATATCTTCGAGGCGATCCTCGAGCAGCGATTGGCGCCGGGCACCAAGTTGAGCGAGGAAGCGCTGGGCGAGATCTTTGGCGTCAGCCGCACCATCATCCGCCGCGCCCTGTCGCGCCTGGCCCACGAAAGCGTGGTGCTGCTGCGGCCGAACCGCGGTGCCGTGGTGGCCAGCCCGACGGTGGAAGAGGCCCGCCAGGTGTTCTTCTCGCGGCGCATGGTCGAACGCGCCATCACCGAGCTGGCGGTGCAGCATGCCACCCTGGAGCAGCTCAACGAACTGCGCCAGATGGTGCGCGAGGAGCGTGACAGCTTCTCCCGTGGCGACCGTGGCGCAGGTATCCGCCTTTCCGGCGAGTTCCACCTGAAGCTGGCCGAGGCCGCAGGCAACGCCCCGCTGGTCAGCTTCCAGCGCAGCCTGGTGTCGCAGACTTCGCTGATCATTGCCCAGTATGAGACCGGCACGCGCTCACACTGCTCATACGACGAGCACATGCAGCTGATCGATGCGATCGAGGCGCGTGATGCCGAACAAGCGGTGAGCCTTATGATGCACCACATGGACCATATCGACAGCAAGCTGAACCTGGACGAGGAAAGCGCTTCGGACGATCTGCATGCGGTGTTCTCGCACCTGCTGAAAAAGCCCAAGGCGTCCGTTAAGGGTTGATCGTTTGCACAGCCTTCCGTCATTCCCTTGTGGGAGCGGCTTCAGCCGCGAACACCGGCAACGCCGGTGCCATCCACCGCGGTGCCTGTTTCGCGGGTAAACCCGCTCCCACAAGGATTGCGAATGACAGTCGTTAGTGGCCATAAACCAAACGTCTGCTAAATTCTTGTGAGCAAACCTTCATCAAGCAGTTGGGCTTGCGCATCCATTGCGTTCCACTTCTTGAGGATAGGTCGATGACCATGTCTCTGGGTACACGGATGGGGGCCGAACTGGTCGGCACCTTCTGGTTGGTTCTGGGTGGTTGTGGCAGTGCCGTACTCGCAGCGAGTTCTCCGGTCGGCATCGGTGTGCTCGGTGTCGCCTTCGCCTTCGGTCTCACCGTACTGACCATGGCCTTCGCCATCGGTCATATCTCCGGTTGTCATCTCAACCCCGCCGTCTCGTTCGGGCTGGTGGTCGGCGGCCGCTTCCCGGCCAAAGAGCTGTTGCCCTACGTGATTGCCCAAGTGATCGGTGCCATCCTTGCTGCGGGTGTCATCTATCTGATCGCCAGCGGCAAGGCCGGCTTCGAGCTGTCCTCGGGCCTTGCCTCCAACGGTTACGCCGACCATTCGCCCGGCGGCTACACACTGGGCGCGGGCTTCATCAGTGAAGTGGTGATGACCGCCATGTTCCTGGTGGTGATCATGGGCGCCACCGATGCGCGCGCCCCGGCAGGCTTCGCGCCGATTGCCATCGGCCTGGCCCTGACCCTGATCCACCTGATCTCGATCCCGGTGACCAATACCTCGGTCAACCCCGCGCGCAGCACGGGGCCGGCCTTGTTCGTCGGTGGTTGGGCCCTGCAGCAGCTGTGGCTGTTCTGGGTGGCGCCGCTGATCGGGGCTGCGATCGGCGGCGCGCTGTACCGGGGCCTGGCGAAAGAGCCTTAGCGCTGGTGCACGCAACGCCCGGCGGCGTAGGTTTCGCGTACGGTGCGGTCGTCGCCCAGGGTGGTCAGCACGAACAGGGTTTCCTCGATACTGCTGGACTGCTGAATGCGGTAGTCCAGCAGCGGCGTGGCCTTGTAGTCGAGCACCACGAAGTCGGCATCGTTGCCTGGGCGCAGGCTGCCGATACGGTCGTCCAGGCGCAAGGCGCGAGCGCCACCGAGGGTGGCCAGGTACAGCGATTTGTACGGGTGCAGGCGCGCGCCTTGCAGCTGCATCACTTTGTAGGCCTCGTTCAAGGTGTTTAGCAGCGAGAAGCTGGTGCCGGCGCCAACATCGGTGCCCAGGCCCACGTTGACCTTGAAACGCTCAGCCTGGGGCAGGTTGAACAGGCCGCTGCCGAGGAACAGGTTGGAGGTCGGGCAGAAGGCCACGGCCGAACCGGTTTCGGCCAGGCGCTGGCATTCGCTGTCGCACAGGTGCACGCCATGGGCGAACACCGAGCGCTCGCTGAGCAGCTCGAAGTGGTCGTAGACGTCCAGATAGCCGTTCTGCTCGGGGAATAGCGCTTTCACCCAGTCGATTTCCTTGAGGTTCTCGGACAGGTGGGTGTGCATGTACAGGCCCGGGTACTCCTTGAGCAACTGGCCGGCCAGGGTCAGCTGCTCCGGCGTGCTGGTCGGGGCGAAGCGTGGGGTCACGGCATAGTGCAGGCGGCCCTTGCCGTGCCAGCGCTCGATCAGCTGCTTGCTCTCGATGTAGCCGGACTCGGCGGTGTCGGTCAGGTAGTCCGGGGCGTTGCGGTCCATCATCACCTTGCCGGCAATCATCCGCAGGTCCAGGCGTTCGGCTTCTTCGAACAGGGCATTGACCGACTGCGGATGCACGCTGCCAAACACCAGGGCAGTGGTGGTGCCGTTGCGCAGCAGCTCCTTGAGGAAGATCTTCGCCACCTTGTCGGCGTGATCCTTGTCGGCGAACTGTTTTTCGCAAGGGAAGGTGTAGGTATTGAGCCAGTCCAGCAGTTGCTCGCCGTAGGAGCCGATCATGCCGGTCTGCGGGAAGTGGATATGGGTATCGATGAAACCCGGGGTGATCAGAGCATCCTGGTAATGCACCACTTCAATGTCGGCCGCCAGGCTCGGCAGCAGCTCGCTGGCTGGGCCGACGGCGCTGATGCGGCCATCGTCGATCACCAGCAGGCCGTCCTCGAAATACTCATGGGAAGCGTCCAGGCCTACCTCGGCCGGGTCGGCGATGCTGTGCAGGATGGCGGCACGGTAGGCTTTGCGGGTAACGGTCATAACACACTCGTCAAACGGCTTGGCTGCGCCGGGAGGGCGGCAGCAACTGGGCAATGGGGCCGGCATTGGCGGCAGCGTCGTGCTGGCCGAAGCAGGCGTTGTAGGTGGCAATGATTTCGCCAGCGATGGACACGGCAATCTCGATCGGCAGCTTGCCCTTGACCTCGGGCAGGCCCATCGGGCAGCGCATGCGTGCCAGCTGCGCATCGTCGTAGCCGCGCTCGCGCAGGCGGTGCTCGAACTTGACCCGCTTGGTCTTCGAGCCGATCAGGCCGAACCAGGTGAAGTCGTTGCGCTTGAGAATGGCGGCGGTCAGTTCCAGGTCGAGCTGGTGATTGTGGGTCATGACGATGCAGTAGCTGCCCTGCGGCAGGTCCGCGACTTCGTCGACCGGTTCTTCACTGACGACCTTGCTCACCCCGTTGGGGATGAATTCGGGGAATTCCTGTTCACGCGAGTCGATCCAGCGCACCCGGCAGGGCAGCGCGGCGAGCAAGGGTACCAGAGCACGGCCGACATGGCCCGCACCGAACACGGCGATGTGCGCCTGCACCGCAGCCATCGGCTCGAACAGCAGCACGGTGGCACCGCCACAGCACTGGCCGAGGCTGGCGCCGAGGCTGAAGCGCTCCAGGTGCGGGGTGTAGCGATGTTCCTCGAGCATCTGCCGGGCGATGTGCAGGGCCTTGTATTCCAGGTGGCCGCCGCCGATGGTGTCGAACAGGCCGGTGGCGCTGACGACCATCTTCGAGCCAGCGTTGCGCGGGGTCGAACCGCGTTCCTCGATGATGGTCACCAGCACGCAGGCTTCGCCACGGGACTGGTGGTCGGCGAGGGCGTTGATCCATTGGTGCATGATTCAAATCCTCTTCAGATCAACACGGCCCGCTTTGTGTGGGAGCGGCCTTGTGTCGCGAAAGGGCTGCGCAGCAGCCCCAAAACTCTATGTTGCAGCACACATACCGGGGCCGCTTCGCGACCCCTTCGCGACGCAAGGCCGCTCCCACAAAAAAGCGGTCCTGCGGTTTACTGAGTGACGATTTCCAGTTCCTGTTCAGTTGAATGGGCATCAGCCACCGCCTTGCGCATCTGTTCACAACCCCACAACACCCGCTCCGGCGTCGCCGGCGCATCCACCTGTGGCTGCACACGGTAGTCGGCAATGCTGGCCACGGCGTCCTTGAGCGCGCACCAGGCGGCAATGCCGAGCATGAACGGCGGCTCGCCCACGGCCTTGGAGTGGAACACGGTGTCTTCCGGGTTCTTGCGGTTTTCGACCAGTTTCACCCGCAGGTCCAGCGGCATGTCGGCTACTGCCGGGATCTTGTAGCTGGCAGGGCCGTTGGTCATCAGCTTGCCCTTGGCGTTCCACACCAGCTCTTCGGTGGTCAGCCAGCCCATGCCCTGGATGAAGCCGCCTTCGACCTGGCCGATGTCGATGGCTGGGTTCAGCGAGTCGCCCACGTCATGCAGGATGTCGGCGCGCAGCATCTTGTACTCGCCGGTCAGGGTGTCGACGATCACTTCCACGCAGGCAGCGCCGAAGGCGAAGTAGTAGAACGGCCGGCCGCGTGCCTGGCTGCGGTCGTAGTAGATCTTCGGCGTGCGGTAGAAACCGGTGGACGACAGCGATACCTGGGCGAAGTACGCCTGCTGCACCAGTTGCTCGAAGCTGACGATCTGGTCGCGCACGCGGACGTGGCCGTTGCGGAACTCGACATCTTCCTCGGTCACCTGGTAGTGCCGCGCAGCAAATTCGGTGAGGCGCTTCTTGAGGATTTCGGCGGCGTTCTGGGCGGCCTTGCCATTCAGGTCGGCGCCACTCGAAGCTGCGGTTGGCGAGGTATTGGGTACCTTGTCGGTATTGGTGGCGGTGATCTGGATGCGGTTGAAGTCGACCTGGAACACTTGCGCCACCACCTGTGCCACCTTGGTGTTAAGGCCCTGGCCCATCTCGGTGCCGCCGTGGTTCAGGTGAATGCTGCCGTCGGTATAGATGTGGATCAGCGCACCGGCCTGGTTGAGGAACGTGGCGGTGAAGGAAATACCGAACTTGACCGGGGTCAGCGCCAGGCCCTTCTTCAGGACCGGACTGTTGGCATTGAAGCGGCGGATCGACTCGCGGCGCTCGGCGTAGTCGCTGCTGGCTTCGAGTTCGGCAGTCATCTCTTCGAGCATGTTGTGCTCGACGGTCTGGTAGTAGTGGGTGACGTTGCGCTCGGTCTTGCCGTAATAGTTGGCCTTGCGCACGGCCAGCGGGTCGCGGCCGAGGTGGCGGGCGATGTGGTCCATCACCTGCTCGATGGCGACCATCCCCTGCGGGCCACCGAAGCCCCGGTAGGCGGTGTTGGAGGCGGTGTTGGTCTTGCAGCGGTGGCCGTGCACGGTGGCATCGCCCAGGTAGTAGGCGTTGTCGGAGTGGAACATGGCGCGGTCGACGATCGAACCGGACAGGTCGGGCGAGTAGCCGCAATTGCCGGCCAGATCGAGGTTGATGCCGTGCAGGCGGCCGTCGTCGTCGAAGCCGACGTCGTATTCCACGTAGAACGGGTGGCGCTTGCCGGTCATGGTCATGTCTTCGACCCGGGGCAGGCGCATCTTGGTTGGCTGGCCGGTCAGGCGCGCGACCACCGCGCACAGGCAGGCCGGGCTTGCCGCCTGGGTTTCCTTGCCGCCGAAGCCACCGCCCATGCGGCGCATGTCCAGTACCACCTTGTTCATCGGCACGTCGAGCACTTCGGCAACCAGCTTCTGCACTTCGGTGGGGTTCTGCGTGGAGCAGTAGACAATCATGCCGCCGTCCTCGGTGGGCATCACCGAAGAGATCTGGGTTTCCAAGTAGAAGTGCTCCTGGCCGCCGATGTGCAGGGTGCCTTGCAGGCGGTGCGGGGCGCTGGCCAGGGCCGCGGCCGAGTCGCCCCGCTGGTGGGTATGGCTATCGAGCACGAAGTGTTTCTTGCGCAAGGCATCGACCACATCCAGTACCGGCTCCAGGTCTTCGTATTCGACGATGGCGGCCATGGCCGCTCGGCGGGCGGTGTCGAGATCGCGGGCCGCCACGGCGAGTACCGGCTGGCCGAAGAACTCGACCTTGTCGATGGCCAGCAGCGGGTCGCCGGCCACCACCGGGCCGATGTCCTTCAGCCCTGGAATGTCTTCGTGGGTAATGGCGATGCGCACGCCTTCGAAGGCGAAGCACGGCGAGGTGTCGATGCGCAGGATGCGCGCATGGGCACGGTCTGCGGTGCGCGCATAGACGTGCAATTGATTGGGGAATTCCAGGCGGTCGTCGATGTACAGCGCTTCGCCCGACACATGCTTGTCGGCACTGTCGTGCTTGACGCTGCGGCCGACCCCGGTGGTCAGGTCCTGGCTGAACAGTTCGGCCATCTCGGCCTGGCTCTTGGCTGCGTGATGGTTAGACATAGTCGGTCACCCGGGTCTCGATGTAGGGCGTTTGCTGTTCGATGAAGTACTTGCGCAACAGGTTCTGCGCGGTCAGCAGGCGGTATTCCTTGCTGGCGCGGAAGTCGCTTAGCGGGGTGAAGTCTTCAGCCAGGGCCTGGCAGGCACGCTCGATGCTGGCCTGGTTCCACGGCTTGCCGCGCAGGGCGGCTTCGCAGGCGCGGGCGCGCTTGGGGGTGGCCGCCATGCCGCCGAAGGCAATGCGCACGCCGCTGACCACACCGTCTTCGATGCTCAGGTTGAAGGCGCCGCATACGGCGGAAATATCGTCGTCCAGGCGTTTGGACACTTTATAGGCACGGAAGGCCCATTCGTTGCTGGCGCGAGGCACGATGATCTTCTCGATGAATTCACTGTCCTGGCGGGCCGTGATGCGGTAGTCGATGAAGTAGTCTTCCAGCGGCATGACCCGCTGGCGCTCGCCCTGGCGCAGCACCACCTGCGCATCCAGGGCGATCAGCAGGGGCGGCGAGTCGCCGATCGGCGAGGCATTGCCGATGTTGCCGCCGAGGGTGCCCTGGTTGCGAATCTGCAGCGAGGCGAAGCGGTGCAGCAGGTCGCCGAAGTCCGGGTATTCCTCGTTGAGTGCGCCGTAGCAGTCGGTGAGCGGGGTCGCGGCACCGATTTCCAGGTGGCTGGCGGTCTTGTCGATGCGCTTGAGTTCGGCGACGTGGCCGACATAGATCATCACCGGCAGGGTCTTGTGGAACTGGGTGACCTCCAGCGCCAGGTCGGTACCCCCGGCCAGCAGGCGGGCTTCCGGGTGCGAGCTGTACAGGTCGGCCAGGTCGGCCACGGTCAGCGGCACCAGGCAGCGCTTGTCGCCACTGTTGAGTTCGCCGGTCTGGGTAGGCGCAATCGCCTTGAGACGGGCGATGGTCTGCTCTTGCTGGGCGTCGAATTGGTCGCGGCAGGGCTGGCGGCAGCTTTGCTCGGCGGCGTCGAGGATCGGCCGATAGCCGGTGCAGCGACACAGGTTGCCGGCCAGGGCTTCCTGGGCCTGATGCCGGTTGGCGCCCTGGCTGTTCTTCTGTAGGGCGAACAGCGACATGACGAAACCAGGGGTGCAGAAGCCGCATTGCGAGCCATGGCAATCGGCCATGGCCTGCTGCACGCTGTGCAGTTGGCCCTTGTGCTTGAGGCCTTCGACGCTGATCAGTTGCTTGCCGTGCAAGGAGGAAACGAACGTCAGGCAGGAGTTCAGGCTGCGGTAGCGCAGGCTGTCCTCGCCCTGTTCATCCTGGACAAGCTCGCCGACCACCACGGTGCAGGCGCCGCAGTCGCCACTGGCGCAGCCCTCCTTGGTGCCGGGTTTGCCCAGGTGCTCACGCAGGTACTGCAGCACCGTCATGTTCGGGTCCAGGGCATGCTCACTACGCAGCTCCTGGTTGACGAGAAACTGGATCACGGGGATGGCCTCGCAATGGTTTTATTGTTGTTGAGCGGACAATAAGCAGACCTGTCGCAGTGGTCAATATTTTTCTGACTCAAAGGTCAGGAAATTGCGTATGTCAACGCCCAGCCGAACGCAGCGCCCATATCACAAGCATAGATCGCGCCGTGTGGCTGACGGTTTGGCAGGGTAAATAAAGCGCCGCGCCCCTCTGCGCGTGCGCTGGGCAAGTGCGCTACAATCGCTCCCTTGTGCCCAGTTCAATGATTTTGAAGGAAAACCATGACGTTCAAGGCGCCGGACAGCCTCTCCGAGCAGATTGCCGACTACCTGGCCGAACGCATCATCCGCGGCGAACTTGCGCCGGGTGAGCGTATCCAGGAGCAGAAGGTCACCCAGGCCCTGAGCGTCAGCCGCGGTTCGGTGCGCGAAGCGTTGTTGATCCTCGAACGTCGCCATCTGGTGGCGATCCTGCCGCGACGTGGTGCTCATGTCACTGAGCTGGACGAGCGCAGCGTGCGCAGCCTGTGCACCTTGATGGGCGAGTTCTACATCTTGCTGGGCAACGCTGTTGCCCAGCAATGGCGCCTGGAAGCCGACCTGCGCCCGTTTCTGGACATCCAGCAACGCCTGCAACAGGCTCGCGAGCGCCAGGACATCAAGGTGTTCGTCGCCGAGAGCTTCGCGGTGATGCGCGCTGCCTATCCTTTTGCTGACAACCCCTATCTGCAGGAAACCGTAGAAAACCTTCAGCCGGCCATGAGCCGTGCCTACTACCTGGCCCTTGATCAGCGCCAGGCCAGCATGGACGACTACCTCGACCTGTTCGCCCGCCTGCTCGAAGCCGTGGTGGCGCGTGACCTGCCGCGCATCCGCGAGGTGCTCACCGCCTATGGCCAGCGCAGCTGCGAACTGGTGCTGGCGGCGTTGGCCCGAGGCTGACCGATGCGCCTGAAGTGCATTCGCCTGGCCGGGTTCAAGTCGTTCGTCGACCCGACCACGGTCAACTTCCCCAGCAACATGGCGGCCGTGGTCGGCCCCAACGGCTGCGGCAAGTCCAATATCATCGACGCGGTGCGTTGGGTGATGGGCGAAAGTTCGGCGAAGAACCTGCGTGGCGAGTCGATGACCGACGTCATCTTCAACGGCTCCACCAGCCGCAAACCGGTGAGCCAGGCCAGTATCGAGCTGGTGTTCGACAACAGCGAAACCACCTTGCTGGGTGAATACGCCGCTTATGCCGAAATATCCATCCGCCGCAAGGTCACCCGCGACGGGCAGAACAGCTATTACCTGAACGGCACCAAATGCCGCCGTCGGGACATCACCGACATTTTCCTCGGCACCGGCCTGGGGCCGCGCAGCTACTCGATCATCGAGCAGGGCATGATCTCCAAGCTGATCGAGGCCAAGCCCGAAGAGCTGCGCAACTTCATCGAAGAGGCGGCCGGCATCTCCAAGTACAAAGAGCGCCGCCGCGAGACCGAAAGCCGCATCCGCCGCACCCAGGAGAACCTGGCGCGTCTGACCGACCTGCGCGAAGAGCTGGAGCGCCAGCTCGAGCGCCTGCACCGCCAGGCCCAGGCCGCCGAGAAGTATCGCGAATACAAGGCCCAGGAACGCCAGCTCAAGGCGCGCCTGTCGGCCTTGCGCTGGCGTGACCTGGACGAGCGTGTGCGCCAGCGCGAGACCGTGATCGGCGATCAGGATATCGCTCATGAGGCGCTGGTTGCCGAGCAGCGCAATGCCGATGCCAGCATCGAGCGGCTGCGCGACGGCCATCATGAATTGTCCGAGCGCTTCAACCAGGTGCAGGGCCGCTTCTATTCGGTGGCGGGTGACATCGCTCGGGTAGAGCAGAGTATCCAGCACGGTCAGCAGCGCCTGCGCCAGTTGCAGGACGACCTCATGGAAGCCGAGCGCACGCGCCAGGAAACCGAGTCGCACCTGGGTCATGACCGCACGCTGCTGGCCACCCTGGGTGAAGAGCTGGCCATGCTCGAACCGGAGCAGGCGTTGACCCTGGCCGCCGCTGAAGAGGCTGCCGCCACCCTCGAAGAGGCCGAGCTGGGCATGCACGGCTGGCAAGAGCAATGGGACAGTTTCAATACCCGCTCTGCCGAGCCGCGGCGCCAGGCCGAGGTGCAGCAGGCGCGCCTGCTGCAGCTGGAGGCCAGCCTGGAACGCATTGCCGAGCGCCAGCGCAAGCTGGTCGAGGAGGGCGAGCAGTTGGAGGCGCAACCACAGGATGCCTCCCTGCTCGAACTCTCCGAGCAACTGGCCAGCAGCGAGATGCTGATGGAAGAGTTGCAGTCATCGGAGGGGCAGGTGGTCGAGCGCCTGGAAAGCGTGCGTGAGCAACTGCAGCAGGCGACCAGTGCCCAGCAACAGCAGCAGGGCGACCTGCAGCGCCTCGGCGGTCGCCTGGCCTCGTTGGAGGCGCTGCAGCAGGCCGCGCTGGAGCCGGGGGGCGGTGCCGCCGACTGGTTGCGCGAGCAAGGCCTGCAGCAACGCCCGCGCCTGGCTGAGGGACTGCGCGTGGAGCCGGGTTGGGAGCTGGCAGTGGAAACCGTGCTGGGTGCCGACTTGCAGGCTGTGCTGCTGGACGATTTTGCCGGGCTGGACTTCGCCGGCCTGGAGCAGGGCGAGCTACGCCTGTTGCTGGCGGCTGATGGTCGAGAGCGTCACCCCGGCAGCTTGCTCGACAAGGTCGAGGGGAGTACCGATCTGAGTCCGTGGCTGGGCCGGGTGCAGCCGGTCGAAGACCTCGCCGAGGCCTTGGCGCGGCGCGCCGCACTGGGCGAAGGGCAGAGCCTGGTCAGCCGCGATGGCTACTGGGTTGGCCACCATTTCCTGCGCGTCAGCCGCGGTGGCGAGGCGCAGGGAGGGGTGCTGGCCCGTGGCCAGGAAATCGAACGCCTTGGGCAGCAGCAACTGGAGCTTGAGGCCGCGCTGGAGCAGCTGGAGCAGCAGCTTGAGGCCGCCCGCGAGCAGCAGCTGGGCCTGGAAGAGCAGCGTGAGCAGCTGCGCCGGCGCAGCCAGGAAGAAAGCCGCCAGCACGGTGAGCTCAAGGCCAGCCTTTCTGCCGGCCGTGCGCGCGCCGAGCAGGTAGAGCTGCGCCGTCGCCGCCTGCAGGAAGAGCTGATTGAGCTTCAGGAGCAGCGTGCCCTGGAACAAGAACAGTTGGGCGAGGCGCGCCTGGTGCTGCAGGAAGCACTGGACCTGATGGCTCAGGACACCGAGCAGCGCGAACAGCTGATGGCGCGCCGTGACACCCTGCGCGAAGGCCTTGATCGTATCCGCCAGGAAGCTCGTCAACACAAGGACCACGCCCATCAGCTGGCCGTGCGCCTGGGCTCGCTGCGCGCTCAGCACGACTCCACCCGCCAGGCCCTGGAGCGCCTGGAGCAACAAGCTGCGCGCCTGAGCGAGCGCCAGGAGCAGCTGAGCCTGAACCTCGAAGAAGGTGAGGCGCCGCTCGAAGAACTGCGCCTGAAGCTCGAGGAGCTGCTGGAGCGACGCATGAGCGTCGATGAGGAAATGCGCCTGGCGCGCCTGCACATGGATGAAGCCGACCGCGCACTGCGCGATGCCGAAAAGCGCCGCACCCAGGCCGAGCAGCAAGCCCAGTTGCTGCGCGGCCAACTGGAGCAGATGCGCCTGGAAAACCAGGGCCTGGACATTCGCCGCAAGACCTTGCAGGAACAATTGCTGGCCGACGGCTACGATTTGCAGGGTGTGCTCGCCACTGTCGAGGCCGATGCCAGCGAGCAGGGCACCGAGCAGGAACTGGAGCAGATGGAAGGCCGCATCCAGCGCCTGGGTGCAATCAACCTGGCGGCCATCGAGGAGTACGAGCAGCAGTCCGAGCGCAAGCGTTACCTCGACGCCCAGGACGCCGATCTGGTCGAGGCCCTGGACACCCTGGAAAACGTCATCCGCAAGATCGACAAGGAAACCCGCAACCGCTTCAAGGATACCTTTGATCAGATAAATGCCGGATTACAGGCACTTTTTCCAAAAGTTTT
The DNA here is from genome assembly GCF_001320485.1 of Pseudomonas sp. NBRC 111130. Lineage (NCBI taxonomy): Bacteria > Pseudomonadati > Pseudomonadota > Gammaproteobacteria > Pseudomonadales > Pseudomonadaceae > Pseudomonas > Pseudomonas sp. NBRC 111130. The sequence goes on along the minus strand of NZ_BCBG01000010.1, from coordinate 188,799 downwards.
CGGTGGTGGCAGCGCTTATCTGGAACTGACGGGCGAAGATCTACTCGATACAGGGGTGACGATCATGGCGCGCCCGCCGGGCAAGAAGAACAGCACCATCCATCTGCTGTCCGGCGGCGAGAAGGCATTGACCGCATTGGCGCTGGTGTTTGCCATCTTCAAGTTGAACCCCGCACCGTTCTGCATGCTCGACGAGGTCGATGCGCCGCTGGACGATGCCAACGTCGGGCGGTACGCCCGCCTGGTCAAGGAAATGAGTGAAAGCGTGCAGTTCATCTACATCACCCATAACAAGATTGCCATGGAGATGGCGGATCAATTGATGGGGGTGACCATGCACGAGCCCGGTTGCTCACGTCTTGTTGCAGTTGATGTGGAGGAGGCGCTGGCCATGGTGGACGCCTGATGAGCGAAGATAGGGCGAAAACTGTAGGCAAATGCCCCTGTCATGTGCGACAGACGGTGTAAAGTTGCCTTTGGTCGTGCTAGCTTAATGTCACTCGTTTTTTGCGTGGGTAAAACGCCTGTCAGAACATAGAGTTGGCGCCACGTGTTAAAGGGCTTTGAACCCTTTGTTTTCAAGCATATTTTTATAGAGGCACGGGATTACATGGAAATCGGTCTGCGCGAGTGGCTGATCGTCATCGGCGTCATTGTCATCGCCGGTATTCTTTTCGACGGCTGGCGCCGCATGCGCGGCGGAAAAGGCAAGCTGAAATTCCGTCTGGATCGCAGTTATTCCAACCTGCCGGACGAAGAAGGCAGCGCCGAAGTGCTCGGCCCGTCGCGGGTGCTGGAGACCCAGAAGGAGCCTGAACTGGACGAAACCGACCTGCCTTCGGTCAGTGCGCCAGCACGCGAGCGTGAGCGTGAGCCCAAGCCGGCCAAGGCCAGCAAGCGCGGCAAACGTGTGACAGAAGCGCAGCAGCAGGGTGACTTGAACCTGGCCGCCGAACCTCGCGAGCCCGACCTGTTCGCCGATGCCGACGAAGATCTCGCCGCCGACACCAGCCGCAACAACGGTTTCGCTGCCACCGGCAACGCAGCCAAGGAGCTGCCACCGGTCGAGGAAGTGCTGGTGATCAGCGTGATTTCCCGCGACGAAGGTGGTTTCAAAGGCCCGGCCCTGCTGCAGAACATCCTTGAAAGCGGCCTGCGTTTTGGCGAAATGGATATCTTCCATCGTCACGAAAGCATGGCCGGTCATGGTGAAGTCCTGTTCTCCATGGCCAACGCGGTCAAGCCGGGCATCTTCGACCTGGACGACATCGACCATTTCAGCACCCGTGCGGTGAGCTTCTTCCTCGGCCTGCCAGGCCCGCGTCATCCGAAGCAAGCCTTCGACGTGATGGTGGCGGCAGCGCGCAAGCTGGCCCACGAGCTCAACGGCGAACTGAAGGACGACCAGCGCAGCGTGCTGACCGCCCAGACCATCGAGCACTACCGCCAGCGCATCGTCGAATTCGAGCGCCGTGCGCTGACCCAGAAGCGCTGATATGCCCAAGTGGGCAGGCCTGGCCTCGGTCTCGCCCACCCTGTTTCAAGTGCAAGAGCAGCCCTGGGCTGCTCTTTTGCTTTGCAAGAGAACCTGAAAATGACCGCCGAAACCCGAATCCACGAACTGCGCGCCGAGCTGGACCAGCACAACTATCGCTACTACGTGCTCGACGAGCCGAGCGTGCCCGATGCCGAGTACGACCGCCTGTTCAATGAGCTCAAGGCGCTCGAGGCCGAGCACCCGCATCTGGTAACCCCTGACTCGCCTACCCAACGTGTCGGTGGCGCCGCCCTGGCTGCCTTCAGCCAGGTTCGTCACGAAGTGCCGATGCTCAGCCTCGGTAATGCTTTCGAAGAGGCCGACCTGCGCGAGTTCGGTCGCCGCGTGGTGGACGGGCTCGACCGGCCCGGCACGGTGGACTTCAGTTGCGAGCCGAAGCTCGATGGCCTGGCGGTGAGCCTGCTCTACCGTGACGGCCAGTTGGTGCAGGGTGCCACCCGTGGTGACGGCACCACCGGCGAGGACATCAGCGCCAACGTGCGCACCGTGCGCAACATTCCGCTCAGGCTGCAGGGCAAGGGCTGGCCTTCCGTGCTCGAAGTGCGTGGCGAGGTATACATGAGCAAGGCTGGCTTCGACCGCCTCAATGCTGCCCAGGCGCAAGCTGGCGGCAAGACCTTCGCCAACCCGCGCAACGCCGCTGCCGGCAGCCTGCGCCAGCTCGATTCGAAAATCACTGCCGGGCGCCCGCTGGAGTTCTGCTGCTACGGCGTCGGGCAGGTTTCTGCGAGCATCGGCGAGAGCCACATCGCCATCCTTGAACAGCTCAAGCAGTGGGGCCTGCCGATCAGCCGCGAGCTCAGGCATGCGGCCGGTATCGAAGAATGCCTGGCCTACTACCGCGACATCGGCGAGCGCCGCAACAGCCTGCCGTACGAAATCGACGGCGTGGTATTCAAGGTCAACAGCCTGGCTGCCCAGCGCGAGCTGGGCTTCCGCGCGCGTGAGCCACGCTGGGCCATCGCCCACAAGTTCCCGGCCATGGAAGAGCTCACCGAAGTGCTCGACGTCGAGTTCCAGGTCGGCCGTACCGGCGCGGTCACGCCCGTGGCGCGCCTGAAACCGGTCAAGGTAGCCGGTGTGACGGTGTCCAACGCCACCCTGCACAACATGGACGAAATTGCCCGCCTGGGGCTGCGCATCGGTGACACGGTGATCATCCGCCGTGCCGGTGACGTGATCCCGCAGGTCATGCAGGTGGTGCTCGAGCGCCGTCCGGAAGATGCGCGCCCGGTACAGGTGCCGAGCGAATGCCCGGTCTGTGGCTCGCAGGTCGAGCGCACTCAGCTGGTCAAGCGCAGCAAGGGCAAGGAAACCACCAGTGAAGGTGCGGTATATCGCTGCGTCGGCCGCCTGGCCTGCGCCGCCCAGCTCAAGCAGGCGATCATTCATTACGTTTCGCGCCGCGCCATGGACATCGATGGCCTGGGCGAGAAAAGCGTCGAGCTGCTGGTGGATGAAGGCCTGATCAGCTCGCCGGCAGACTTGTACAGGCTGGAATTCGATCAGATCGTCGGCCTCGAGGGCTTTGCCGAGGTCTCCAGCAAGAAGCTGCTGGACGCCATCGAAGCCAGCAAGCGCCCGAGCCTGGCGCGCTTCATCTACGCCCTGGGCATTCCGGATGTCGGCGAGGAAACCGCCAAGGTCCTGGCGCGCTCGCTGGGCAGCCTCGAACGTGTGCAGCAGGCGCTGCCACAGGTGCTGACTTATCTGCCGGATATCGGCCTGGAAGTCGCCCATGAGATCCACAATTTTTTCGAAGACGAACACAACCGCAAGGTCATCGAGCAGTTGTTGGCCTGCGGCATGCAGCTGCAGGATGAAGGCGAGCTGGCTGCCGAGTTCGCCGCCAGCACCACCCTCGCCGGCATGATCGCCAAGCTGGATATCGCTTCGGTCGGCCCGACCGGTGCCGAGAAGCTGGTGGCCAAACTCGATAGCCTGGACAAGATCATCGCCGCTGACGGCATCGACCTGCGGCAGGCCCTGGCGGCGAAACAGGCCGAAGCGGTGCGCGAGTTCTTCAAGGATGAAGCCAACCAGAAGCTGGCCCGTGATATCGAGGCCCAGCTGTTGGCCTTTGGCATGCACTGGAGCAGCGAGAAGAAGGTGGCCGAAGGCCTGCCGCTAGCTGGCCAGACGTGGGTGCTGACAGGTTCCCTGGAGCGCTTCAGTCGCGACATCGTCAAGGAGAAGCTGGAAGGCCTGGGCGCCAAGGTGGCCGGCTCGGTGTCTGGCAAGACCCACTGCGTGGTGGCTGGACCTGGCGCGGGTTCCAAGCTGGCCAAGGCCAGTGAGCTGGGGGTGAAGGTGCTGGATGAAGAGGCGTTCGTTGCCTTCCTGGCGGAGCAGGGCATCACCGTCTGACGTTCTGCGGTCCCTGTAGGAGCGGCCTTGTGTCGCGAAAGGGCTGCAAAGCAGCCCGGCGTTTGCGAAGTGTTCTGAAGATCTGGGGCCGCTTCGCGCCCCCTGTCGCGACACAAGGCGGCTCCTGCACGAGTGCTGTGCTAGGTCCCGGTCAGCCTCAATCCAGTCAAGTCATTGAGAAATGATGACTTTTTCTCGCCCTAGAGGTTGTATCTTCGCCCCAGACCGGTACAATGGCGCGGCTCGCTGCTTGGCGAGTCGCGTAGTGGTGGCCCCATCGGTCCCCCCGCATTGATTACCCGTTAACCTGGTCAGGCCCGGAAGGGAGCAGCCATAGCGGGAACATCGAGTGCCGGGGTGTGGCTGGTGGGGCCGCCTCCATTACGCAAGTCCTTGAATTCTCAAGGATTTCTCTCTCAAAAATCTCGAAGTGTGACAGCGTTTAGGTACACCTAGGTGGTGGACTCTGTTGCATGCTAATCGTCTGCGCCTTTATCGCCAATCTTTTTCCGCCTCTTTGATCGGTGTCACTCACTGATGATGGGGTCATGCTTTTCGTCTTCCGCTAATCGATCGGGCAATTTTCCAACCTGTTGAAGTGGCGATGCGCTACTATTGGGCGACGAGGCCGGTTGGGAGCTTTAGCCTCCTTACGACGGTGATAATCGTTCAGGTGCGTGCTGCTTAATATCGCTCTAAAAAGTTTAGGCTGTATTAAGTGCTCGCTTTAAGGGTTGCAGATTTCATTGGTGTATTGAGGAAGGTCAAGGATGCACATAGTCTCAGTAATTAATTACAAAGGCGGAGTGGGGAAGACAACTGTTACTGCTAATCTCGCTAGTGAGCTCGCGTGGCGTGGACAGAAAGTACTCCTGATAGATACTGATGCACAGGCTAGTCTGACATTCTCATTTGTCACGCCTGACCAGTGGGATACGAAATACAAAGCGGATAAGACTATTAAGTCTTGGTTTGATGCTATAAGTCTTGGGAAGGAACCTCCGCCTCTATCTGATTTTGTTATCCGGCCTCCAGCGGTCAACGCTATAGTGGGGAAAAATGGTGGTCGGATTGATCTTGTTTGCTCCCATCTTGGCTTGATTAACGTTGACTTGGAGCTTGCAACTCTTCTTGGTGGCGTGAATATGACGCAGGCTAAGAAGAACTATATTAAGGTTCATGGCAAATTGAGGGAGGCAATCTCTGACCTTGCTGGGCGAGGGGATTATGATGTTGTGCTGATTGACTGCCCTCCTAACTTTAATATCGTCACAAAGAACGCGATTGTAGCAAGTGAGCAGATTCTTATTCCGGCTAAGCCTGATTACTTGTCCACTTTAGGGATTGACTACCTTCAGCGTAGCGTAAAGGAGTTGGTTAAAGAGTTCAATGAGTATGCGGCGCTTGATGAGGCGACTGATTCTATTTCGCCTCAAGTGCTTGGTGTGATATTCACTATGATTCAGATTACCAGTGGAATGCCTATTGCTGCGCAGAGACAGTTTATTGCCCAAACTAAACGTCTTGGTGTGCCTACGCTGTCTAATTATTTTAGGGAGAATAAGACTATCTTTGCGGATGCGCCGCAGGCTCTTGTTCCGGTGGTGCTAAACTACTACTCTAGCGGAACGCATTCAGACATCGTTACAGAAATTGAAGAGTTTGTTAACGAGTTCGAAGAGTTACTGGAGGAGGTATGAGCGAGCATTCATCAGCAATTGGTATCGCTATGCGGCGGCTGTCCTCCGCTTTACTTCGGCTCACGTCGGAGGATTTGAGTAAGCTTGTTGATCCGGCATACGATGTTGAGATTAAAATTACTCGTCGTCGGGCAAAGGAAGAAGCTGGTCCTGATGTCTTGGAGAATATTTCATCAATTATAGATAAGCTAACTCACTGTGCCAGCAGAGAGGATGCGGCTGCTTATCTTGATGATAGCTTCTCAACGAAGAAGCCATTAGAGCAGATTGCTCGCTTTCTTGATATCGCTATCAATAAAAAGGATCGCCTTGATAATTTGAGAGATAAAATTATCGAGAGTACTACGGGTGCCCGTATTCGATCTGAGGCAATCAAAGGTGTTGAATGAGTTGCTATTTGATTATTCGACCTTTCGTATGAATTGATAAATTGTGCTGGGTGGCCTTATTGTTTCGCGGGGTTGCTCAGCACGCTTCTTGCTTCTTGCTTCTTGCTTCTTGCTTCTTGCTTCTTACTTCTTGCTTTCTGTTGTTTGCTTGTAGCGGTTTTCTGGGGTTGCTATTTGTATAATTTTTGTTTTCTCGCTCGTTTTTGTTCTTTTTTGAGTATGGCTATTAACTAGAGTTTTGCATCTTTTGATAAGCGCACTCCTAAGGTGGCTTTATATTCTTCTGGCGGGGTTTGTCTTAAGAGGTTTTTCGCTTTATTTTTTGTGTTCAGGCTGAGAGGGGTTTGTGTGGCAGTAACTAAGGGGCATGGTAATCCTAGTTGGACGCGGGATGAAGTCATTCTTGCTTTGGAACTATACCAAAGGTGTAGTGGTCAAATTCTGGGGCCGAACGACGAGAGGGTTCGGCAGTTGTCAATTGAGTTAAGGTCATTTCCTCATCATGCTCAGGCAGCACAATGTGCGAAACTGGGTCATTTTTCGGTCAGCGGCAACACGCCCCGCGCTTGATGATGTAGGCCATGGGTGTGACACCAAAGTGTGACAGTGCTGGCTACACCCCAAGTTTTGAGCACCCATGCTGGGTGTGCGTACCGGTAGAACTCTGATTGCCTCATCAGCCTGAAACCCTTGCCCCATAAGGTCTGCATTGATTACCAGCATGCTTGCATGCGACCTAGGCATAGCCCGGAAGGGAGCAGCCATAGCGGGAACATCGAGTGCCGGGGTGTGGCTGGTGGGGCCGCCTCCATTTCCGGGGTCGGAGAATTGCATTCGGCCCGGCATCCAGATTCATCCCCCTCGGTATCACTGGGCTACAGGTGTCGCATGATCGATGTGCCGGCAACTATCAAGGTCAAAGTGAATCTCGCGCCCAGGCCCTTGACCTGAAACCAGGCAATCGTTCCGATGGAATATGGGCTGATGAATGTTTCCCATTATTTGATGTTCGCCGACAGCGATAGCCGCCGGGCGCTTGAACGGATCGAGGGTGAGGAGGCGCGACAGTTGCTCCAGCATGGGCTGCGAGCGATGCAGATTGCCTGTGGGCAGGCGGATGCGCTGGTGGCGGCTTTGGAGCGGAAGTGATCGTGTGAGGGCTGGCAAGTGCTTGGCGGGCTTTCGCGTCAGGGCCGCTATGTGCCCGCCACAAAAGCTTCAGTGCCTGTGAGATCGAGCGCCGCCCGCGCGGCGCATCGCGGGCAAGCCCGCTCCCACATCTGTTTCGGGCCAGTTACTCCTGTGCCGCCAACAGGATCCGCCTTGGTTCATAACTGGAGACCGATGATAAGCAGTTATGCGCATGACTGGAAATAGGTGAAGCGGCATCAGCGTCAACCGAGATGCATCGCCATGCCAACAAGGCGGTCCCTGTTGGCGGCACAGGAGAGACTGGCCCGAAACAGATGTGGGAGCGGGCTTGCCCGCGATGCGCCGCGCGGGCGGCGCTCGATCTCACAGGCACTGAAGCTTTTGTGGCGGGCACCTGGAGGCCCAGATGCTCTATCCAGGCAGGCGCCCAGCGGTCCGGGCTAAACTCAAGGCTGGACCGCCGAAATTTCCCCTGAATACCCTGTCGCCCCATACCGCCGCACAATCCGCTCAATCTCCCCGGACTCCTTCATCCGTACCAGTGCCCGTAAAACCCCCTGGGTCGGTATCGCCGGATCATCCCTCACCATGCACCCCAGCGCCTGTTCCTCCAGCACTGCCTGCACCTGCAGCCGCTGCCCGGCCGGTAAGCCCTGGTTGAACCATGCCACCGACAGCTCATTGCTCACCGCATGCTGATACCGGCCAGCCTGTAGCTTCTGCAGCGCCAGTTGCTGGCTGCGGCTGTCCTCCCGCTGCAGGCGCCCTTGGGCAAACAATGGCTCCAGCGTGCCGTAGGCATAGCCCAGCACCGTGCCGATCGCCTGGGGCGGCAGTTGTTCGGGGCGGGCAGGGGCGGCGTCGCCCGGGCGCCCGACCAGCACATCGCGTTGATGAATCAGCGGTATGCTCCAGACGAAATTGCCCGGTCGATCATTGAACCACTGGCTGCTTACATAGCAGCGCACATCGATGTCGCCCGCGTCCATCGCCTGTTGCATGCGCAAGCGGGCCAGCACGTGGTACTCGGGGCGCACGCCGGCCTCCCGGGCCAATGCCTGGATCAGGTCGAATACCAGGCCCTCCACCGGCTTGTCGCCTTCGATCCGCACCAACGGCATACTCCAGCTCTCGGCCACGGAAAAACGCAGCACCGGCAAGTCCGCCAGGCTGTGCGTGGTCCAGAGCATGAGCAGAGCCAGCAGTCGTCGCAATGCATATCCTCCTTGAACAGTGCGCCAGGTGCTTAGCTTAGACGAGCCGCGCAGGGTGCAATTTTGCCCCCGCTCCGCTAGCATTAGCGATCTTCCGCTCGATCAGGCTACGATGGTTTTTCGATGAGTTATCAGGTTCTTGCACGTAAATGGCGTCCGCGCTCGTTCCGCGAAATGGTCGGCCAGGCCCATGTGCTCAAGGCCTTGATCAATGCCTTGGACAACCAGCGTCTGCACCACGCCTATCTGTTCACCGGCACGCGGGGCGTGGGCAAGACCACCATTGCACGAATCATAGCCAAATGCCTCAACTGCGAGACCGGTATCACGTCCACGCCCTGCGGCACGTGTTCGGTATGCCGGGAGATCGACGAGGGCCGCTTCGTCGACCTGATCGAGATCGACGCCGCGAGCCGCACCAAGGTCGAAGATACCCGCGAACTGCTCGATAACGTGCAGTACGCGCCAAGCCGTGGTCGCTTCAAGGTCTACCTGATCGACGAAGTGCACATGCTCTCCACCCACTCGTTCAACGCCTTGCTCAAGACGCTGGAAGAGCCGCCGCCCTACGTCAAGTTCATCCTTGCCACCACCGACCCGCAGAAGTTGCCTGCGACCATTCTGTCGCGCTGCCTGCAGTTCTCGTTGAAGAACATGAGCCCGGAGCGGGTGGTCGAGCACCTGAGCCATGTGCTGCAGGCCGAGAACGTGCCGTTCGAGCCAGATGCCCTGTGGTTGCTCGGCCGTGCTGCCGACGGCTCGATGCGTGATGCCATGAGCCTGACTGACCAGGCCATTGCCTTTGGCGAAGGCAAGGTGCTGGCGGCCGATGTGCGTGCCATGCTCGGCAGCCTCGATCACGGCCAGGTCTATGGTGTGCTGCAGGCGCTGCTCGAAGGTGATGCGCGTGCGCTGCTCGAAGCCGTACGCAACCTTGCCGAGCAGGGGCCGGACTGGGGCGGCGTACTCGCCGAAATGCTCAATGTGCTGCACCGCGTTGCCATCGCCCAGGCGCTGCCCGAGGCGGTGGATAACGGCCAGGGCGATCGCGAGCGGGTGCTGGCACTGGCCTCGGCGTTGCCGGCCGAAGATGTGCAGTTCTACTATCAGATGGGCCTGATCGGCCGTCGCGACCTGCCGTTGGCGCCGGACCCGCGGGGCGGTTTCGAAATGGTCCTGCTACGCATGCTGGCGTTCCGCCCGGCAGATAGCGACGACGCGCCGAAGCCGGTGCTAAAGCCAGTGGGGATCAGCCAGGCCACAGCTGATCCGGCAACCACGGTGGCAGCGCCAGCCGTTGCTGTCGCGGCGCCTGCCGTAGCGCCGGCGCAACCTGCGCCCGTGGCGTCGGCCCCGCAGGCCGAAGTCGCGCCGGTCGTGGAGCCGGCTCCTGAACCTGAGCCTGAGGTTGTAGCGCCTGAGCCGCCGGCGGTCGAGGAGGTCATCGATCTACCCTGGGAAGAGCCCGCTGCGCCGCCCGCGCCCGTCGCCGCACCGGCCCCAGCCCCGGTAGTTGCCGCGCAAAACGCCCAGCCCTCGTACGACGAGCCACCGTTCGACCCATCCGCCTACGCTTCGGCGGGTATGGAGCGTGACGACGAGCCGCCGATGGATGAGGACTATTACGGAGGCGAAAGTGACCCGGTAGGCTTCAGCTACCTGCACGAGCTGGCGGAACACGTTCAGGAAGATACCCCGGCAGTCGCACCCGAGCCGCTGCCAGCTGCCCGGCCGGCGACCGGCCTGGCCCTGCAATGGCTGGAATTGTTCCCACAGTTGCCTGTGTCCGGGATGACAGGCAACATCGCTGCAAACTGTACGCTCATGGCTGTCGACGGTGACGACTGGCTGCTGCACCTGGACCCTGGCCAGGGTGCGCTGTTCAATGCCACCCAGCAACGCCGGTTGAACGAGGCGCTCAACCAGCATCTGGGGCGCACCTTGAACCTGCGGATCGAACTGATCCGCCCCGAGCAGGAAACCCCGGCCCAGGCGGCCTCGCGCAAGCGTGCCGAGCGCCAGCAGGACGCCGTGCTGTCGATTGAGCAGGATCCGTTGATCCAGCAGATGATCAAGCAGTTCGGTGCCACGGTGCGACAGGATACTATTGAGCCTGTAGAAGCCCTGGTCAGCCAGGGCCAGTAATCGATAACCATGCGGCCGGCCCCTCGCCGGGCCGCATCACATGACCCAATCGAGGTATACCCCATGATGAAAGGTGGCATGGCCGGCCTGATGAAGCAGGCCCAGCAGATGCAGGAAAAGATGCAGAAGATGCAGGAAGAGCTGGCCAACGCCGAAGTCACCGGCCAGTCCGGTGGTGGTCTGGTGAGCGTGGTGATGACCGGCCGTCATGACGTCAAGCGTGTCAGCATCGACCAGAGCCTGATGTCGACCGACGAGGACGACAAGGAAGTCCTGGAAGACCTGATCGCCGCAGCGCTGAACGACGCCGTGCGCAAGATCGAGCAGAACAGCCAGGACAAGATGGGCAGCATGACCGCTGGCATGCAACTGCCGCCGGGCTTCAAGATGCCATTCTAAGGCATCGCGTTGCACAGAGCCGCCGCTGGGTAACCGCGGCGGCTTTTTTTTGCCCGTGCAAATGGCCCGCTCAAAGGGTCTACTGATTTGACGCCCCATGCCTGCGCTGGGTATAAACCGCCTCTCATTGATTTATCAGGCATTTCCCATGAGCTTCAGCCCCCTGATCCGCCAACTGATCGATGCCCTGCGCACCCTCCCGGGCGTCGGCCAGAAAACCGCCCAGCGCATGGCCCTGCAGCTGCTCGAGCGTGACCGCAGCGGCGGCCTGCGCCTGGCCCAGGCGTTGAGCCAGGCCATGGAAGGGGTAGGGCATTGCCGCCAGTGCCGCACCCTGACCGAGCAGGAGCTGTGCCCGCAGTGCAGTGACCCGCGCCGTGACGACACGCAGCTGTGCGTGGTGGAGGGGCCGATGGATGTCTATGCGGTGGAGCAGACCGGCTATCGCGGGCGTTACTTCGTGCTCAAGGGGCATTTGTCGCCGCTCGATGGCCTGGGGCCTGAGGCGATCGGAGTGCCGCAGCTGATGGCGCGGATCGAAGAGCAGGGCAGCTTTACCGAGGTGATCCTGGCGACCAACCCGACCGTGGAAGGTGAGGCGACGGCGCATTACATTGCCCAGTTGCTGAACGAGAAGGGGCTGGTGGCGTCACGGATTGCTCATGGTGTGCCGCTGGGCGGGGAGCTGGAGCTGGTAGACGGTGGCACCCTGGCCCATGCCTTTGCCGGGCGCAAGCCGATTTCGCTGTAATTTCGCGGGGCTGCGACGCAGCCCCCAAATCAGAACCTCAGTATTCGCTCAGGGAAAACTCGGTCAGGCAGAAGGTCGGCACCCCGGCCGCCTGCAGCCGGCGCGAGCCCTCCAGCTCTGGCAGGTCGATGATCGCCGCCGCCTCGAACACCTGCGCCCCGGTGCGGCGCACCAGGTTGGCGGCAGCCAGCAGGGTGCCGCCGGTGGCAATCAAGTCATCGAAGATCAATACCGAATCGCCTTCGCACAGGCTGTCGGCATGCACTTCCAGGAAGGCTTCGCCGTACTCGGTCTGGTAGCCCTCGCTCAATACGTCAGCCGGCAGCTTGCCCTGTTTGCGGAACAGGATCAGCGGCTTGTTCAGTTGGTGGGCGATGATCGAGCCGATCAGGAAGCCGCGTGCATCCATGGCGCCGATGTGGCTGAACTCAGCCTCGACATAACGCTCGATGAACTGGTCGGCCACGTAACGCAGCCCGCGCGGCGACTGGAACAGCGGGGTGATGTCGCGAAAGATCACGCCGGGCTTGGGGAAGTCCACTACCGGGCGGATCAGGGCTTTGAGGTCGAAGGCGTCGCTGTGCATTGTTGCGGGTATCCTGGGAAAACGAATGCCCAAGTATACCCGCTAAACGCTGGTCTCAGGCCTCCATTGCACCGCCGGCCAGCGCGCACAGCTGGATCGGGTCGAGGATGTGCACTTCCTTGCCTTCGGCGCGAATCAGGCCGTTCTGCTGGAAGCGGGTGAATACCCGCGACACGGTTTCCACCGCCAGGCCGAGGTAGTTGCCGATTTCGTTGCGCGACATGCTCAGGCGGAACTGGTTGGCCGAGTACCCGCGGGCGCGGAAGCGTGCGGACAGGTTGACCAGGAACGTTGCGATGCGTTCGTCGGCGGTCTTCTTCGACAACAACAGCATCATCTGCTGGTCGTCGCGAATTTCACGGCTCATCACCCGCATCAGCTGGCGACGCAGCTGCGGCAGTTGAACGGAGAGCTCATCGAGGCGCTCGAAGGGGATCTCGCAAACCGAGGTGGTTTCCTGGGCCTGGGCCGACACCGGGTAGGCCTCGGTGTCCATGCCGGACAGGCCGACCAGCTCGCTGGGCAGGTGGAAACCGGTGATCTGTTCTTCACCGCTGTCGCTCAGGCTGAAGGTCTTGAGGGCGCCGGAGCGTACGGCATAAACCGAGCCGAAATTGTCACCCTGGCGGAACAGAAACTCGCCTTTTTTCAGCGGGCGTCCGCGTTTGACGATCTCATCCAGTGCATCCATGTCTTCGAGGTTGAGCGAAAGAGGCAGGCACAGGGGGGCCAGGCTGCAGTCCTTGCAGTGGGCCTGGTTGTGGGCGCGCAGTTTGACTGGCTCGGACATTTGAATCGATCCTTGTGGGAAAACACACATAAGTCGTAAGGGTAACTCACGACCGAGGGTGTAGGCCAGCCTGCGCTACTTTGAAGCGAACTGGCGAAACCCCGGCGGAAAACTGCCGGGAGTCCTTGTCAGCCCATAGTGTGCCTGCCCTGGAGGGCTTGTCCATGTGGTCGATTGACTCCGTGATCAGATTACCCGTGAGAAGCGCTGGCGGTTGTGCATCGCCAGGTAGGCATCGAACACCATGCACACCGAGCGCGCCAGCAGGCGCCCGGCCGGAAGGATACGGATGCCCTTGTCGTCCAGGCTGATCAGGCCATCGCGCTGTAGAGCCTGCAGTTCTGGCCAGAGGTCGTCGAAATAGCCGCGAAAATCGATGGTAAAGGCTTCCTCGATCGGTGCGAAGTCCAGTTCGAAATGGCAGATCAGCTGCTGGATCACGGCCCGCCGCAGGCGGTCGTCGTGGTTGCAGACCAACCCGCGCTGGGTCGCCAGCTGGGCATTGGACAGGGTGTCCTGGTAGGTATTGAGGTCGCTGCTGTTCTGGCAGTAAAGGTCGCCAATCTGGCTGATCGCCGAAACGCCCAGGCCGATCAGGTCACAATGACCGTGGGTGGTGTAACCCTGGAAGTTGCGCTGCAGGGTGCCTTCTTCCTGGGCAATCGCCAGTTCGTCGTCGGGCAGGGCGAAGTGGTCCATGCCGATGTAGCGGTAGCCGGCGGCTGTCAGCTGTTCGATGGTGTTGCGCAGCATCTCGAGTTTGACTGACGGTGCCGGCAGGTCGTTGCCGTCGATGCGCCGCTGCGGCATGAAGCGCTCGGGCAGGTGGGCGTAGTTGAACACCGAAAGACGGTCGGGTTGCAGGCGGATCACCTCGTCGACGGTGCGGGCGAAGCCTTCCACGGTTTGTTTCGGCAAGCCGTAGATCAGGTCGAGGTTGACCGAGCGAAACTGCAGGGTGCGGGCGGCCTCGATCAGGGTGCGGGTCTGCTCCAGGCTCTGCAGGCGGTTGACCGCACGCTGAACGGCCGGGTCGAGGTCCTGCACGCCAAGGCTGACACGGTTGAAGCCCAGTTCGCGGAGCAGGCCCATGGTCGACCAGTCGGCTTCGCGCGGGTCGATCTCGATGCCATAGTCGCCGGAGTCGTCATCCAGCAGGTTGAAGTGCTGGCGCAGGGTGGCCATCAGCTGGCGCAGTTCGACGTGGCTGAGGAAGGTCGGCGTGCCGCCGCCGAAATGCAGCTGCTCAACACGCTGTTTAGGGGCCAGGTGGCAGGCGATCAGCTGGATCTCCTGCTCCAGGCGTTGCAGGTAAGGCGCAGCGCGGCCGCGGTCCTTGGTAATGACCTTGTTGCAGGCGCAGTAATAGCAGATGTTGGCGCAGAACGGCACGTGTACGTACAGCGACAGCGGGCGCACGGCCCGGCGGCTCTCGCGCAGGGCGTGGAGCAGGTCGAACGAACCTACCTCGCTGTGCAGTTGCACGGCGGTCGGGTAGGAGGTGTAGCGTGGGCCGGCGAGATCGTAGCGGCGGATCAGGTCGGCATCCCAGCTTAGGTCGGCGAGCATGTGGGAGTCCCCGGATGATGCAGCAGTGTCCGGAGTCTATGGCTGTCTGTAGGAATGTGTGTTGATTTGTATCAAGCGTCCATCAGTGGCCCATGAGCAAATGCTGGTGCGGGCCGGGCAAGGTCCAGATACCAAACAGCACCACCAATACACCACCGACCACGCGCACACTACGCCGTCTCAACACGGCGTTTACCCGCTCCGCCGCCAAGCCGGTGGCGAGCAAGATGGGCCATGTGCCCAGCCCGAATGCCAGCATCAACGCTGCGCTGTAGCCGGCGTTGCCCTGGCTGGCCGCCCACAGCAAGGTGCTGTAGACCAGGCCGCACGGCAACCAGCCCCACAGTGCCCCCAACAGCAGTGCACGGGGCACGCTGGAGACCGGCATCAGGCGCGAAGCAGCTGGCTGGATGTGCCGCCACAGCCCACGGCCCAGTGCTTCGATACGGGTCAGGCCGCTCCACCAGCCGGCCAGGTACAGCCCCATGGCGATCAGCAGCAGCGCTGCCACCACGCGCAAGGCCATGGCCGCCGGGCTGCTGGCCAGTGCCCAGCCAGCCAGGCCGAGCAGCAGGCCGGCGCAGGCATAGCTGAGGATACGCCCCAGGTTGTAGGCCATCAGCAGGCGCAGGCGCCGGCCGCGTTGCTCGGGGGGAATGGCCAGGGTCAGTGCGCCCATCAGGCCGCCGCACATGCCCAGGCAGTGCCCGCCGCCGAGCAGGCCGAGCACCAGTGCCGAGCCGAGCAGGGGAAGCAGGTCAGGCACGGGGTGGTGTTTCCTTGTCGTCTGGCGTTGCGCTTTCTTCGGGTTTGACGGCCGCCTGGTGGCGCGGGTCCTGTTCATCGAACAGGATGCTGTGGGCCGGGCTTTCGAGGTCGTCGTACTGGCCGCTGTCCACCGCCCAGAAGAAGATGTAGACGGCCACGCCAACCAACAGCAGGGCAGCAGGGATCATCACATAGAGGGCGGGCATGGCGACTTCCTTCCGTAAGCGGCTGTGTCGTTCGCCGCCAGGCCTGCCACCGCCGGCAGGCGGGTCAGGCGCAGGGCATTGAGCACCACGATCAGCGAACTGACCGACATGCCGATGGCCGCCCAGACCGGGGTGATCCAGCCAAGCGCCGCGAACGGCAACATCAGGCCATTATACAGGGTTGCCCAGAGCAGGTTCTCGAGGATGTTGCGGCGGGTACGGCGGGCCAGGTCGAAGGCCTGCACCAGTGCCTGCAGGCGGTTGGACAGCAGCACCGCATCGGCGCAGGTCTTGGCAAGGTCCGTGGCGCTGCCCATGGCGATGCTGATGTCGGCAGCCGCCAGCACCGGCACGTCGTTGACCCCGTCACCGAGCATCAGCACCTTGCGCCCGGAGGCCTGCAGTGCCTTGAGCCGATCGAGCTTGTCATCCGGGCGCAGGCCACCGATAGCCTGGTCGATGCCCAATTGGGCGGCCACCTCGGCAACCATCGGCGAGCTGTCACCGGACAGCAGCAGGGTACGCCAGCCTCTCGCCTGGCAGGCAGCGAGCAGGGCGGGGGCGTCCTCGCGCAGGCGATCATCGAGGCCGAACCAGGCGAGTGGCCCTTGGCGGTCGCCCAGTAGCAGCCATTGGCCACGCGGTTCCGGCACGCTGGGGATCTCGGCGCCGCTCAAGGCGCAGACGAACGTGGCCTGGCCGATGCGCAACGGTTGGCCGTCGACCCGGCCTTCAAGGCCGAGCCCGGCAACTGTCTGCACATCATCGGCGGCGGCGGCGGTGCGGCCGAAGGCGCGCGCAATCGGGTGCTCGGAGCGGTTTTCGAGCGCGGCGGCAAGGGCCAGGCAACGGTCGGCCGGCAGCGTTGCCAATGGGCGGATACTGCGCAGGGTCAGGCGGCCCTCGGTCAGGGTGCCAGTCTTGTCGAAAATCACCGTGTCGATCTGGTTCAGGCCCTCGAGTACATGGCCACGGGTTACCAACAGGCCGAGCTTGTGCAGCGTTCCGGTGGCGGCAGTAAGCGCGGTCGGGGTGGCCAGCGAGAGCGCGCACGGGCAGGTCGCCACCAGCATGGCCAGGACGATCCAGAAGGCCCGCCCCGGGTCCAGGTACCACCACCACAGGCCGATGGCTGCAGCGGCCAGCAGCGAGAACAGCAGGAAATACTGCGAGGCGCGGTCGGCAATTTCCGCCAGCCGTGGCTTTTCCGTCTGTGCACGCTCAAGCAGGCGGACGATGGCCGACAGCCGCGAGTCATGGCCTAGCGCTTCGACCTCAACGTTCAGTGTGCTCTCGACGTTCAGCGTGCCGCCGGTGACGCGCTCGCCGACGCGCCGTGGTTGCGGCAGGTACTCGCCGGTCAGCAGCGATTCGTCGACGCTTGAGCGGCCGGCGACGATGCGCCCATCGGCCGGGATCACTGCGCCGGGCAACACCTGCACGGTGTCGCCACGCTGCAGTTCGCCGAGCAGGATGCGTTCGGCCTGCCCGCAGCTGTCCAGGCGCAGGCACGAGGCCGGTAGCAGGTTGACCAGCTGCGCGGTGGCTGCAGCCGTGCGCTCGCGGGCGCGGCGCTCGAGGTAGCGGCCGGTAAGCAGGAACAGTGCGAACATGCCGACGGTATCGAAATACAACTCGCCGCTGCCGGTCACGGCCGTCCAGATACCCGCGCCGAAGGCCAGGCCGATAGCCAGCGACACCGACACGTCCATGGTCAGGTGGCGGGTGCGCAGGTCGCGCGCGGCGCCTTTGAAGAATGGCGCGCAGCTATAGAACACGATGGGAATGGTGAGGAACAGTGCAACCCAGCGCAGGATGGTGTGCATTTCCGGCGACAGGTCGATGTTGAACTCCGGCCAGGTGGCCATGGTTGCCATCATCGCCTGGAACCACAGCAGGCCGGCCACGCCCAGCCGGCGCAGGGCGCTGCGGTTGTCCATGGCAAGCTGTTCGGCGGCCTGGTCGGGCTGGTACGGGTGGGCGGCGTAGCCGATCTGGCGCAGTTCGGCGAGCAGCCGCGACAGCGGCAGCTGGTGGTCGTCCCAGTTGAGCAGCAGGCGGTGGTTGGACAGGTTCAGGCGGGCTTCGGCGACGCCGGGCAGATTGCGCAGGTGCTTTTCGATCAGCCAGCCACAGGCGGCGCAACTGATGCCTTCGACCAGCAAGGTCGCCTCGGCCAGGTCGCCCGTATGGCGGACGAAATGCTGCTGCACATCGCTGCGGTCGTACAGGGCCAGCTCATCTTGCAGTTGCTTCGGCAGTGCCTCGGGGTTGGCGCTGCTGTCGCTGCGGTGTTGGTAATAGTGTGCAAGGCCGCTGGCGACGATCGACTCGGCCACCGCCTGACAGCCGGGGCAGCAGAACTGCCGGGGCTCGCCGAGGACCACGGCGGTGAAGCGGCTGCCGGCGGGGACGGGCAGGGCGCAGTGGTAGCAGGGGGTGGGTTGGGTCATAAGGCGAACACGGCTGGTGGGGCAGATGATATACCCTGTGGGAGCGGGCTTGCCCGCGAATGCGGTTGATCAGGCAATGATGTTTTCAGGTCTGGCGCATTCGCGGGCAAGCCCGCTCCCCCAGGGAATGATGATGTGGCTATTGCTGGTGTTCGGCTCCCTGGAGCGCTTCATCGCCTAGCTGCAAGGTCACGCCATGCTCGACCTTCTCTTCCTCGAACAACCGCCATACATGCTCATCCTGGCTGCCCAGCAATTCGACGAACCGCCGCCCGTCGACCTTATCTTCCAGCTGCCCTACGTAACGCCCGCTCGCTACCTTGCTGAGCAGCACCTTGCGGTCCTTGTCCGGCTGGGTCGGCGAAATCAGGTTGAGCTCCAGGCTTTGCGGGTCGCTGTTGCCACTCAGGCGCACCTCCACCTCGCCGGTCAGCTCATCCAGGTGCACGCTGGCCTTGAGGTTGAGGGTCTGGGCCAGCAGCTCGCGGTCCAGCGAACGGTTGATGCCTTTGCCCGCTTCGTAGTAGTTGTCGTTGACCAGGTTGTCCGGGTTGCGTACGGCGATGCTGACCATGGTCAGGCTCAGGCACACCGAGGTGGTCAGGATGCCGATGATGATCCAGGGCCAGAGGTGCTTGTACCAAGGGCTGGCGGCGGTGGCGGCAGGCATTGTCAGTGTTCTCTCTGTCAGCGGATCTGTGGGCCGATGAAGCGGCTCTTGGCTTCAACCTTGGCAGCACTGTCGTCGGCGCTGTGGAGGATGAAGGTGATTTCGTTGGTGGTGGATGGCAGCTTTTCGGGCGCAATCGACAGCTGTACCGGCAGGCTGACGATATCGCCGGCGGCCACGCGGATCTCGCGCTGGCCTTCCAGGCGCAGGTCAGGCAGGCCGGTGGCGTCCAGCACGTAGACGTGGTCGCGCTGGTCCTTGTTCATGACCTTGAGGCTGTATACGTTCTCGATCCGGCCTTGGCCGTTCTCGCGGTACAGCACGCGGTCCTTGCTGACGTCGAAACCGACCAGCGAACGGGTGGCGAAGGCCGTGCCCAGAGCAATGATCATCACCAGCAGCACCACGGCATAGCCGATCAGGCGAGGGCGCAGCATGTGGGTCTTCTGGCCCGAGAGGTTGTGCTCGGTGGTGTAGCTGATCAGGCCTTTGGGGTAGTTCATCTTGTCCATGATGCTGTCGCAGGCATCGATGCACGCTGCGCAGCCGATGCATTCGATCTGCAGGCCGTCGCGGATGTCGATGCCGGTGGGGCAGACCTGCACGCACAGGGTGCAGTCGATGCAGTCGCCCAGGCCCTTGGCCTTGTAGTCGATGCCTTTCTTGCGCGGGCCGCGGGTTTCGCCACGGCGCGGGTCGTAGGAGACGATCAGGGTGTCCTTGTCGAACATCACGCTCTGGAAGCGCGCGTAGGGGCACATGTACACGCACACCTGCTCGCGCAGCCAGCCGGCGTTGCCGTAGGTGGCCAGGGTGAAGAAGCCGACCCAGAAGTAGGCCCAGCCATCGGCTTCGCCGGTGAAGAATTCGGTGAGCAGTTCGCGGATCGGCGAGAAGTAGCCGACGAAGGTCATGCCGGTGACGAAGCCGATCAGCAGCCACAGGCTGTGCTTGGCGAACTTGCGCAGGAACTTGTTGCCGCTCATGGGCGAGCGGTCGAGCTTCATGCGCTGGTTGCGGTCACCCTCGGTGACTTTTTCGCACCACATGAAGATCCACGTCCACACGCTTTGCGGGCAGGTGTAGCCGCACCACACGCGGCCGGCGAATACAGTGATGAAGAACAGGCCGAAGGCGGCGACGATGAGAATGCCTGACAGCAGGATGAAGTCCTGGGGCCAGATGGTGGCGCCGAAGATGTAGAACTTGCGTTCCGGCAGGTTCCACCACACGGCCTGGTGACCACCCCAGTTCAACCACACGGTGCCGAAATAGAGCAGGAACAGCACGGCCCCGCCGACCATCCGCAGCCTGCGGAAGATGCCGGTGAAGGCGCGGGTATAGATTTTTTCGCGAGAGGCGTAGAGGTCGACGGAATCCTTCCCTTTGTTGGCAGGCGGGGTGACGTCATGTACCGGAATTTGCTTGCTCATCATCAAGTCCCACGGCAGTGGAGAAACGCCGCGGCCAGTGCGTGCCGGCCGCGGTCTCGCGCATGCTGCTAGCGCTATGCGATCCATGATACGCCGCTGGTGGCGGTATGGGATCGCGCTGCGACCTTTAGTCGCGTTGGGTTCGTGGTATGAATCGTGATAGGGCGGGTGTCAATTGATCCAGGTCATCTTGTGCTGCTTTTGCCGGCCTCTTCGCGGGCTTGCCCGCTCCCACAGGGATCGCACGCAGCTGCAGGCTTGTGCTGTACCTGTGGGAGCGGGCAAGCCCGCGAAAGGGCCTGGCCTGCCTTACTCGGCCTGCTGGGCCGCCTCCGGCTGGTGCGACAGGCTGTACACATAAGCTGCCAGCAAGTGCACCTTGTCATTGCCCTGCAGCTGTTCCTGGGCCGGCATCTGCCCCTGGCGGCCATAGCGAATGGTCTGCTGCAGCTGGGCAAAGCTCGAACCGTAGATGAACGCCTGCGGGTGGGTCAGGTTCGGCGCGCCCATGGCCGGGGTGCCCTTGCCCTCAGGCCCGTGGCAGGCCACGCAGTTGGCGGCGAACAGCTTCTGGCCGTTGTCGGCATCGGCCTTGGCGCCTTCCGGAAGGCTGCGGCCATCGAGCTTGCTGGTGACGAACGCGGCGACATCGGCAACGCCCTGTTCGCCCAGCACGTCACCCCAGGCTGGCATCACGCCGTGGCGGCCGCCCATGATGGTGGTCTTGATGGTTTCCGGCTCGCCGCCCCAGCGCCAGTCGTTGTCGGTCAGGTTGGGGAAGCCATAGGCGCCCTTGGCATCGGAGCCGTGGCACACCGAGCAGTTCGAGGCGAACAGGCGTGCGCCCATCTTCAGCGCTTGCGGGTCCTTGGCGACCTCTTCGATCGGCATCGCCGCGAACTTGGCGAAGATCGGCCCGAAGCGTGCGTTGGCCTTGGCCATTTCCTTTTCCCACTCGTGCACGCCGGTCCACCCCGGCTGGCCGTTGGAGAATTCGGTCTGCTTGTCGTTGTCCAGGTACGAATAGCCCGGCAGGATGCCTTTCCAGTTGCCCAGGCCCGGGTACAGCACCAGGTAGCCGAGGGCGAAGACGATGGTGCCGACGAACAGCCAGAACCACCATTTCGGCAGCGGGTTGTCGTACTCCTCGATGCCATCGAAGGCATGCCCGACGGTTTCGTCGGTGACCTCTTCGCGCTGGCCCTTGCGGGTCGACAGCAGCAGCCAGGTCAGCGAGAAGATGGTGCCCAGGGTCAGGACGGTAACGTACAGACTCCAGAAGGTTGTCATTGTTGTTTGCTCCCAGAAGCTTTTGCTTGCTCGACGTGCTTGCTGGCCTCGGGATCATCCGCGAAGGGCAGCTGGGTCGCTTCGTCGAAGTCCTTCTTGCGCCGTGGGTTGAACACCCACAGCGCCAGGCCCACGAAGGCCACCATCACCACGACGGTGCCCAGGCCGCGAATCATCCCGATATCCATCAGCGTCACCGTTTGCTTTTGATGATGGTGCCAAGACCCTGCAGGTACGCGACCAATGCGTCCATTTCGGTCTTGCCCTTGACCGCGTCGCGGGCGCCGGCGATGTCGGCGTCGCTGTAGGGCGTGCCCAAGGTACGCAGCACTTCCAGCTTCTTCGCGGTGTCCTTGCCATCGAGCTTGTTCTCGACCAGCCACGGGTAGGCCGGCATCTTCGATTCCGGCACCACGTTGCGCGGGTTGTACAGGTGCGCGCGGTGCCAGTCATCGGAGTAGCGGCCACCGACGCGGGCCAGGTCCGGGCCGGTGCGCTTGGAACCCCACAGGAACGGGTGGTCCCAGACGCTTTCGCCAGCGACCGAGTAGTGGCCATAGCGTTCGGTTTCGGCGCGGAACGGGCGGATCATCTGCGAGTGGCAGCCAACGCAGCCTTCACGGATGTAGATGTCGCGGCCTTCGACTTCCAGCGCGGTGCGCGGCTTCATGCCTTCGACCGGCTTGTTGGTGACGTCCTGGAAAAACAGCGGGACGATCTGGGTCAGGCCACCGACGCTCACGGCGATGACCATGAAGAAGGCCAGCAGGCCTATGTTCTTCTCGACGGCTTCATGCTTCATCAGTGCGCTCCCACGACGACGATCTTGGCGGCTTCCTCGGCCTGTACCGGGTTGGCGGCACGTACGGTACGCAACACGTTGTAGGCCATCAGCAGCATGCCGGTGGCGAAGAACGCACCGCCCAGGGCACGGACGATATAGCCAGGGTGGCTGGCCTGCAGGGCTTCGACGAACGAGTAGGTGAGCGTGCCGTCATCGTTGATGGCGCGCCACATCAGGCCCTGGGTGATGCCGTTGACCCACATCGAGGCGATGTACAGCACGGTACCGATGGTCGCCAGCCAGAAGTGCGCGTTGATCAGGCCGACGCTGTGCATCTGCTCGCGGCCGTAGAGTTTCGGGATCATGTGGTAGACCGCGCCGATCGAGATCATCGCCACCCAGCCGAGCGCACCGGCATGCACGTGGCCGATGGTCCAGTCGGTGTAGTGCGACAGCGAGTTGACGGTCTTGATGGCCATCATCGGGCCTTCGAAGGTGGACATGCCGTAGAACGCCAGCGACACCACCAAAAAGCGCAGGATCGGGTCGGTGCGCAGTTTGTGCCAGGCGCCCGACAGGGTCATCATGCCGTTGATCATGCCGCCCCAGCTCGGTGCCAGCAGGATGATCGACATCACCATGCCCAGCGATTGCGCCCAGTCCGGCAGCGCGGTGTAGTGCAGGTGGTGCGGGCCCGCCCAGATGTACAGTGTGATCAGTGCCCAGAAGTGGACGATCGACAGGCGATAGGAGTAGATCGGCCGTTCAGCCTGCTTGGGCACGAAGTAGTACATCATCCCGAGGAAGCCGGTGGTGAGGAAGAAGCCCACCGCGTTGTGGCCGTACCACCACTGGATCATCGCGTCGGTGGCACCGGCATAGGCCGAGTACGACTTGAACAGGCTCACCGGCAGCGAGATATGGTTGACGATGTGCAGCATCGCGGTGACCACGATGAAGGCGCCGTAGAACCAGTTGCCGACATAGATGTGCTTGGTCTTGCGCTTGACGATGGTGCCGAAGAACACCAGCCCGTAGGTGACCCAGACGATGGCCAGGAGGATCGCCAGCGGCCATTCGAGCTCGGCGTATTCCTTGGTGGTGGTGAAGCCCATCGGCAGGGTGATCAGCGCGCCGACGATCACCGCCTGCCAACCCCAGAAGGTGAAGGCGGCCATGCTGTCGGAGATCAGCCGGGTCTGGCAGGTCCGCTGCACCACGTAGTAACTGGTGCCGAACAGCGCACAGCCACCGAAGGCGAAGATGACCAGGTTGGTGTGCAGCGGGCGCAGGCGGCCGAAGCTGGTCCAGGGCAGGTCCAGGTTCAGTTGTGGCCACACCAGCTGCGAGGCGATGAAGACGCCCAGGCCCATGCCAAGGATCCCCCAGACCACCGTCATGATGGCGAACTGGCGGACGACCTTATAGTTATAAGCAGTCGGACTGATTGCTGTGCTCATGCTAAGGTTCCACGGTTTTGGTGTTCTTGTTGGTCGAAAAAATCGGCGCCAGTATCGATAACCGCGTGGGTTATGCAACGCAAGGATCCGTGCGCCGACCCGTGTCCATGCCCTTTCGCCGGTGTCCCGCGGCGATAGGGTCGGGACGATTGTACACAAATAAATATTTGTAATGTGTACCGTTTTTCACCTTTTTCTGATCGATTGGTCAAGCTTTTTCTGCGGGCGGCATCAGGCTGTGCGCCGCGTCTGCTTCGGACCTTTCGGAGCGAAGCCGCTGTGGCAACAAGCTTAGTTCTGTTCGGAGGGGGTGCAAGGGAGGGGTGGAGCGGGGAGAGGGGCTGCTGTGCAGCCCCTTCGCGGGCTCGCCCGCTCCCACAGGTACGGCGCTGCCTTCAAATGTGGCGCAGAACCTGTGGGAGCGGGCGAGCCCGCGAAGGGGTGTTACTTGGCTGTCAGGTCTGGCGAAGCTTGATTCTGCGACAGGCTGTACACATAGGCTGCCAGCAAATGCACCTTGTCATTGCCCTGGATCTCCGCCTGGGCCGGCATCTGCCCCTGGCGCCCATAGCGAATGGTCTGCTGCAACTGGGCAAAGCTCGATCCATAGATGAACGCCTGCGGATGGGTCAGGTTCGGCGCGCCCATGGCTGGGGTGCCTTTGCCTTCAGGCCCGTGGCAGGCCACGCAGTTGCCTGCGAAGATTTCCTTGCCCTTGACCGGGTCGGCCTTGACCCCTTCCGGGAGGCTGCGGCCGTCGAGGTTGGTCAGCACGAAGGCGGCGACATCCGCCACACCCTGTTCGCCGATCACCTCGGCCCACGCCGGCATCACGCCATGGCGGCCATTCATGATCGAAGCCTTGATGGTCTCCGGCTCGCCGCCCCAGCGCCAGTCGTTGTCGGTCAGGTTGGGGAAGCCGTAGGCGCCCTTGGCATCCGAGCCGTGGCACACCGAGCAGTTGGAGGCGAACAGGCGGCTGCCCATTTTCAGCGCCTGTGGGTCCTTGGCAACTTCCTCGACCGGCATGGCCGCGTACTTGGCGAAGATCGGGCCGAACTTGGCGTCGGCCTTTTCCATCTCCTTCTGCCACTCGTTGGCACCGGTCCAGCCATTCTCGTAGCCCGGCAGGATGCCTTTCCAGTTGCCCAGGCCCGGGTACAGCACCAGGTAACCGGCACCGAACACCAAGGTGCCGACGAACAGCCAGAACCACCACTTGGGCAGCGGGTTGTCGTACTCCTCGATGCCGTCGAAGCTATGCCCCATGGTCTGGTCGGTGGTGCTGTTGCTCTGGCCCTTGCGGGTCGACAGCAACAGCCACGCCAGGCCGATCAGGCTACCAATGGTCAGTACGCTGATGTAGGTACTCCAGAAGGTGGTCATTGCGCTTTGCTCCTCACAGCCGCAGTCATGGCAGCAGGTTCCTGCCCGGCGGGGGGCAGGCGGTCGTCGACGAAGGGCAGCAGGCGCGCTTCGGCGAAATCATGGTCGCGGCGACGGTTGAACACCCACAGTGAGAGGCCGATGAAGGCGATCATCACCACCAGGGTGCCCAGGCCACGGATCATGCCGATGTCCATTTCCATGGTGGTTTACCTCTTGTTCTTGATGGCGGTGCCAAGCACCTGCAGGTAGGCGACCAGCGCGTCCATCTCGGTCTTGCCCTTGACCGCGTCACGGGCGCCGGCAATGTCCTCGTCGGTATACGGCACGCCCAGGGTGCGCAGGGTGCGCATCTTGGTGTCGGTATGGCTGTTGTCGACCTTTTCGGCGACCAGCCACGGGTAGGACGGCATCTTCGATTCCGGCACCACGTTGCGCGGGTTGTACAGGTGCGCGCGGTGCCAGTCATCGGAGTAGCGGCCACCGACGCGGGCCAGGTCCGGGCCGGTGCGCTTGGAGCCCCACAGGAACGGGTGGTCCCACACGCTTTCGCCAGCGACCGAGTAGTGGCCGTAGCGTTCGGTTTCGGCGCGGAACGGGCGGATCATCTGCGAGTGGCAGCCCACGCAGCCTTCACGGATGTAGATGTCGCGGCCTTCCAGTTGCAGTGCGGTGTAGGGCTTCATGCCTTCGACCGGCTTGTTGGTCACGTCCTGGAAGAACAGCGGGACGATCTGGGTCAGGCCGCCGATGCTCACGGCAAACACCATCAGCAAGGCCAGGAGGCCTACGTTTTTCTCGATGACTTCATGTTTCATCAGTCAGGTCTCCTCAAGCCAGCTGGGCATTCGCAGGGGCGGCGTCGAGCGCCGGCGAACGCACGGTGCGCCAGGTGTTCCAGGCCATCAGGAACATGCCGCTGAGGAAGATCGCGCCGCCGACGAAGCGCACGATGAAGCCTGGGTGGCTGGCCACCAGGGTTTCCACGAACGAGTAGGTGAGCGTGCCGTCGCTGTTGACTGCGCGCCACATCAGGCCTTGGGCGATGCCGTTGACCCACATCGAGGCGATGTACAGCACGGTGCCGATGGTCGCCAGCCAGAAGTGCGCGTTGATCAGGCCCAGGCTGTGCATCTGCTGCTTGCCGAACACTTTCGGGATGGTGTGGTACAGCGCGCCGATCGAAATCATCGCCACCCAGCCGAGAGCGCCGGCGTGCACGTGGCCGATGGTCCAGTCGGTGTAGTGGGACAAGGCGTTGACCGTCTTGATGGCCATCATCGGGCCTTCGAAGGTGGACATGCCGTAGAACGCCAGCGACACCACCAGGAAACGCAGGATCGGGTCGCTGCGCAGTTTGTGCCAGGCCCCCGACAGGGTCATCATGCCGTTGATCATGCCGCCCCAGCTCGGCGCCAGGAGGATCAGCGACATCACCATGCCCAGCGACTGCGCCCAGTCCGGCAGGGCGGTGTAGTGCAGGTGGTGGGGACCTGCCCAGATGTACAGGGTGATCAGTGCCCAGAAGTGAACGATCGACAGGCGATAGGAATACACCGGGCGCTCGGCCTGCTTGGGCACGTAGTAGTACATCATCCCGAGGAAGCCGGCGGTGAGGAAGAAGCCTACCGCGTTGTGGCCGTACCACCATTGCACCATGGCGTCGGTGGCACCGGCGTAGACCGAGTACGACTTGGTCAGGCTGACCGGTAGTTCCAGGTTGTTGACGATGTGCAGCAGTGCCACGGTGAGGATGAAGGCGCCGAAGAACCAGTTGCCGACGTAGATGTGCTTGGTGGTGCGTTTCATCAGCGTGCCGAAAAACACGATGGCGTAGCTGACCCAGACGACGGTGATGAGGATGTCGATCGGCCATTCCAGCTCGGCGTACTCCTTGGAGCTGGTGTAGCCCAGCGGCAGGGTGATGGCCGCCAGCAGGATCACCAGCTGCCAGCCCCAGAAGCTGAACGCCGCCAGTTTTGGCGCGAACAGGGTGGTCTGGCAGGTGCGTTGCACCGAATAATAGGAGGTGGCGAACAGCGCGCAGCCGCCGAAGGCAAAGATCACCGCATTGGTATGCAGCGGTCGCAGGCGGCCGAAGCTGGTCCAGGGGAGGTCGAAGTTTAGGGAAGGCCAGGCGAGCTGGGCGGCGATGAAGACGCCGAGCCCCATCCCGACTATTCCCCACACCACCGTCATGATGGCGAATTGGCGGACCACCTTGTAGTTATAGGCGGTACTGCTGGTTGTGTTCATGTATGGGTTCCCATCCACGGTTATTGGCAGGCTTTACAGCGAGGCAAGCATGAGTAATGGGCAAAGTGCCGGTATTGACGGGGATCAATGGGCGCAAGTCGGAAATGTCCCAGGCTTGCGCTGCGATCCTCCGCGAAACGGGGGGGAAGGGCGTGCGTCCGCGTGCCTGATCCTGGCCCATGGCGCAGGTGCGCCGATGGACAGCGAGTTCATGACTGAGATGGCGCAAAGGCTGGCGGCGCTTGGGGTCGGGGTGGTTCGCTTCGAGTTCCCCTACATGGCCGAGCGGCGCAACGGCGGCGGCAAACGGCCGCCCAATCCGCAGAAGGTGCTGCTGGAATGCTGGCGCGAGGTGTACCGGCAGGTGCGACCTTTGGTCGCGGGCAGGTTGGCCATTGGCGGCAAGTCGATGGGGGGGCGCATGGCCAGTCTGCTGGCCGACGAACTGGAAGCGGATGCGCTGGTGTGCCTGGGGTATCCGTTCTATGCGGTGGGCAAGCCGGAGAAGCCCCGGGTCGAGCACCTGGCCGAGCTGAAGACACGCACGTTGATCGTGCAGGGCGAGCGCGATGCGCTGGGCAATCGGCAGGCAGTGGAGGAGTATGCGCTGTCACCGGCGATCGAGGTGAGCTGGCTGGTGGCGGCGGATCATGACCTGAAGCCGCTGAAGGCTTCGGGGTTCAGCCATGAGCAGCACTTGCAGGCGGCGGCGGAGCGGGTTGTGGCTTTTTTACAAAAATAGCGGTGGGATTTCGTACATTGATCGCCGCCTAATCTAATCAAATCCGGGCTTACTTGTAGGAAAAACTACCCTGCTATGTGGGAACCTTCCTAATCGCCTGCCTCGCATGGACTATCAACAAATTACAGGCCAATGTAAACGGAAATTCTTCTCCTTTCGGCGCCAAGTTGTCGCAGATGAGTTGGGAAATGCAGTTTCCGTTCAGGGGTCGTTATGTCTGAAACCATACGCTTGATCTTCAACCATAGCCAACACATCCATGGTGATGCCTCTGCGGACTTCGTATGGGGTGATAACTGGGCTCATGCGTCTATCCGCTTCCTGCGATGAAACCACCCTGGAACCACACCTGGCCCTGCTCGGGTGTGGCAAGCAGTACTGCATCTACCAGCCCCCGCCTGTTGGCAGAAGATGGTAGCGAGGGCTACTCGTTACGAGCTTGATTCACAGGCTCTCAAACTGAGGATGGAGTGAACATGGAGTCCACCAACGATAGCCAGGCAGAAGCACCGCACGCAGAAGGGGTGACCAGTAGAGAGGGCACTGTAGTGGTTGCCTACCAGAAAGCCGCGCAGTGCTACTTCCGCCCCGACACCGAAGAGCTGGTATTCCTTGCCGGCATGGAGGCCGGCAGGTTTGAAACGCACTGGCGTGGCATGCAGGCCAGCATCAGCAACTTCCACGAGGCGCAAGCCAGGTATCAGGAAGTGCTTGAGGCCTACATGGCCGGTTCGCTGAAAGGCCTTTCGGCGCTGGCGCGGGACCAACACGAAATCGCAATTGCCGCTGCCGAAGACAATGTGGATGAACACCGCAAGGCGATACACGAGAAGCTGGGCACATTCTCGCAAAGCGGCATGGCCTACGAGGATGTGGTCGAACTGCTGCCGATCATAGGCCAGAACAGCAAGGGCAAGCGGGGCAAGAAGCCCATTCGCTATGCCTATGTCAAAAAGAGTTATTACGACGAAAACAAACAGGGAGGAAAGCTGAGCAGCAAGTCGCTCAAGGCCAAGGACAAGAAAACCGGCCAGCAAAGTTTTATCCGCAAGGACAAACGCGGCAATACCCGCATTGACACGCAGCTGTTACGGCAACAGTTGCAGAACCTGGAGTGGCCAAAGCTGAAGCTCGAGCTGGCCGACGTGCTGAAGTGGGCCGGTACTGACTTCAACCCGGAGGACTTGCAAAACGACCGCACGCTGTTCGACTGGGCGGAAAGCTGGAACGAAAGTGCAACGACCAGCGGCGCGGTGCTTGGTAGCGAGAATATCGATTTTTCGGCCGGTGCCCAGTTCATGCGCCTGGTTTCCAATGTGGGCGCCAGTGCCGATTTCGACCCCGCCAAGGGCCAGGCAGCGGTCAATGTCGGTGCCAAGGCCAGCTTCTCCATTGCCTCGGCAACGGTTGGCACTCAGGCCTACGTACCGGATCGCCTGGGCTGGTCGCTGGCCTATGCCCACGGTGATGGCCAAACCTTCGACATGGGCCGGATGCGCCTGTTGATCGAACCGGAGCTGACCGGCTTCATCGGCGGCTCGGTAGTGCTGGAAGGCCAGTTGCAGGTCGTGGTCAAAGGCGACAAACAGATGCTGGCCGGCCAACCGGGTGGGCGGCTGCCGCGCTTCGAAACGCGGCGCACCAAAGCAGCTGTGTTTCACCAGCAGATGGACGCCGAAGACGAGGGACTGAAGCTTACCGGTCAGGCATTTGCAGGGGTTCGGGCAGAGGGCAGCCTGAAAGGCAGCTTGCAGTGGTTGAAACCGGCGGGGCCGATCGACCCGGAGTACTGGACCGCGGGCATGCTGATGTCCAGTGGCGAGTTCACGGACTTTTGCACGATTGCGCCGAACATAGGCGGATTGGCAGGCGTTGGCGCGAGTGGAAAATTTCACTGCACGTTCATTAACGGCAAGTTTTGCTTTCATGTTGCTGCCAGCCTGTGTTGGGGCTACGGGGCCAAGGGCGGGCTTATTTTTGAGGTGGGTACTAATTCGATTGCGGAGTTTGGGGCGTGGTTGGTGTATCAGCTTCATCGATTGGATTATGGGTTCTTTTCTGTTGTCGATAAAGACGCGTTTGCTATCTATAGCAGGGCATGTGTGGTTGGGCTCATTGGTGTGGGTTTTGAACTTTACGCGCGCTATACGCAGTTTGGTAAAGACTTGTCGAAGGTGGCTGGTGATTTATCACATGCGTTGATTGAATTTGCTGGAAGTGCTAAAGGCCAGATTGCCGCATCTCGTCGGAGAAATATGTTGGCAAAAAATACTATTTCTCGTCGCTTTGAGTTGCTTACCTATACTCCGGAATCTAAAGGTATCTTGATTTATCTGCTGACTAGGCATGGCAAGCTGGATTATCAGGACCCGAATAATATGGGGGAGAATCTCGTGCCTGATTTCTTTCAGCAGCGAAAAGAAGCGGTGGTTTGGGTTTTGAGAAGTATTCAAACCCTTGTCGAGTGGCGAAAGGTGCTGTGCCGCGTAACAGTTGATGGTGGTAGCCAAGCCGGCGAGGGAGATGAGGCAATTGTAGAAAAACGGCAAGAACAGAGCTTGATAGAGTTCCTGCAAATTGGGTTCGATCGCGATGATGATCTTCGCAGGGCGAAGGACGAATTATACGCCATTCGAAAGGTTATAAGGTTGGGAAGCAGTTGGGGGTATGCGCTTACTATGAATAACACCGAATACTACAGGCTGAATTACGGTGATAACCCCAACTTCCCTGAGCGCTGTAGTTTTGGCCCTGGTTGCGGTGAATTTGATTTTAGGTGGGGGGAAGTATGAGGGCGTATCTGAATATTAGTCTAGTTTTGGTCGCTTCAGCTATTGGTGGGTGCGGCCAGGAAGTCAGCAGCAATGTAGCTAGTGCTCCGCAAGTGGATCCTGAAAGGGTTGAGGCTTTTGTTGAGAAGGTAGTCGAGCGGCTGGTGTACGTTGAAGGTGGCAAATACCTGATGGGGGATTTCG
The DNA here is from genome assembly GCF_001320485.1 of Pseudomonas sp. NBRC 111130. Classification (NCBI taxonomy): domain Bacteria; kingdom Pseudomonadati; phylum Pseudomonadota; class Gammaproteobacteria; order Pseudomonadales; family Pseudomonadaceae; genus Pseudomonas; species Pseudomonas sp. NBRC 111130. The sequence goes on along the minus strand of NZ_BCBG01000010.1, from coordinate 157,756 downwards.
GTGCTGAGTATGGTTTGGAAAAAATTCAATATGATGCTGATGTGAACAGTAAGCCGCTTCATGAGGTAAAGCTTAGTAGTTTTTCCATGTCGAAGTTCAAGGTGACGAATGAGGAGTATGATTTTTACCTGCTGGCAAATCAGCTGCCTTTTGATGGTGTGGAGGATAAAATTGCAGAGTATACAAACTCCAAGCGCATGCGCAGTCATCCGCAGTTGCCTGCACATATCGACTGGTACGAGGCTGAAAAATACTGCAATTGGCTTGGCGTGGTCAGTGGTCTTCCATTCTCACTGCCCACTGAAGCCCAGTGGGAATACGCCGCTCGGAGCAGAGGGCAATTTATTGCCGTCGCCACGGATGATGGTACTTATAAGGTAACTGATGAGTTCTACAATCGCGATGGGAGTGGCGGTCCACGAGGTATTAATATTTCTACGATCAGGGATCGAGAGGAGTTTTCCAAGGCTATGGGATGGAAAGTTCAAAGTTTGACATCACTCCCGGTTGATCGTTTTCCACCCAACCCTTTAGGGCTGTATGCAATGTCTGATAATGGATTTGAATGGGTGAGTGACTGGTATGATCCTGATTATTACCACACCTCTCCTGTCCTGAATCCACAGGGTCCACCTGCGCCCGTTTATAAAGGAGAAGATACGGATAATAAGTATGCCAAGGTCCTGCGGGGTGTTGATTACGCCAACGCGCAATGGGGTGGAGGCTTTAATGTTCGGCGCCGGTACAATCCACCTGATGCAATCACGAAAAATATGTTTATAGATAAAGATCGCCGTGTAATTACCGACAAAACTGCTCGCTGCGTTGTAAACAGCCCTGTTCCTGTTAGTCGAGGTTAGGTCGTCAGGCTTGCAGATGTTTCAGGACGAAAACGCGTAATATAAGTGATAAATGCGCCAAGGTGATGAGCGGTGTTGATTCCGCTAATGTAAAGTGGGGCAGGGTTTGATGCTCGGTGTCGGTATTGTACTCCAGGTGCAATGAGGCAGAGTTTTTAGCAGAAGAGAGATATTCTCGTGATTACCGATATAACTGCTCTTTGCGTCGTGAATACCCTGTGCCTGCCAGTCCAACATGAAACCCGAGTGGATGTGCAAACGTGCAGCTTGTCCAGGCGCACACGGTCGGTTTGTTGAGTTGCGGTATTTTATCAACAGTTGGAATCGCAGGCCGAGGCGCTGAGTCTTGCTGGTGAGGCTTTTGCTGGCGCTTGAATGTAAGGCATCCTGAAGGGTGATTCCAGTCAGTAAAGGCACATTGGGGCCGCTAGGCAGCCCCAAATTGCTTAACTGATTTACCTGAAGATAGTTAGCAGGGGTTGAAGCCGGCAGGGCCGATTGACCCTGAACACTCTCACCCTGCTTGGGCAGATTAGTCGCGGTACTCGCACAGGTAAGCGGTATCTACCTTCACCTGCAGCTGGAACTTGCTGTCGGCCGGCACGTTGAACTTGTCGCCAGCGTTGAAGGTTTCCCAGTTGTCGCTACCCGGCAGTTTCACGGTCAGGGCGCCGGACACCACATGCATGATCTCGCGCTTGGCGGTGCCGAACTCGTATTCGCCCGGGGCCATCACGCCCACAGTGGCAGGGCCTTCTTCGCCTGCGAAGGCGATCGACTTGACGGTGCCGTTGAAGTACTCGTTGACCTTGAACATGGGCGACTCCTGAACAATGGGGGTGAAAAAGGGCTGGCCAGTATGCCCAAGCCCATTCGCCCCGTCATCTGCTTTCAGGTGCCGTTCGCAGGCAGGCTCAAGGGCAGCAGGCGTGCGGTGTTGCGGGCATCCTCCAGGGCCCGGTGCTGCTGCCCGCAAAAGTGCATGCCCGCCAGTTGCAGCGCCCCATTGAGCCCGGCCGGGCGCTGCAGGTGGCGAGCCTTGGCGAAGCGCTGCTTGAGGTTGATGTGCGGCAGCTCGCGCAGCAGGCTGTCGACCTCATGCTGGCGCCATTCCTGCAACAGCTGTTGGCGGTCGTAGTCGCCCCAGCTGACCCAGGCCTGCAACTGCTCGCGGTGGTGCCCCAGCCAGCGCTCGAAACGCTCCCACACCTCCGGGAATGCTGCGGCGCTGTCGACACTGGCCTGGCTGATGTGCGTAAGCTCGCGGCAGAACGGTGTCAGCTGCGGCCGACGCCGGGGCCGCACGAAGCGCTGGAAGTGGTCCACTTCGCGGCCTTCGCGGGTCACCAGGCTGGCGCCGATTTCAATGATTTCCATCTCTGTGACCGGCCAGCCACCGTCATCGGTGGTGGCTTCCAGGTCGATCACCAACCAGTGGCCCATACCAGGCTCCCTCGCCATACATGCCAAAGCAGCGTAGCCAATGTCTGGCCACACGGCATCCCCTGGCAAAATGCCCTCACTTTGGCATAACCGGCAGTTGTGCCTCGTCGGGAAAACGCCTAGCTTAAGCGCAACCTAGGTATGAACCGTAATGAGCGTCCGTTTTGACTCCAGCGTCCGGCCTGAAGTTGCTCTCCACCTTGATGATGCTGGCTGCGGCTTGGCTGGCGGCGCCGGCGTGGGCCGACGATGCCATTGAGGTGAAGATCGGCGCTGCGCATTTCCCGCCTTATACCGTGCGCCCCGAGCAAGGCGCCGATACCGGCTTGCTGCCCCAGCTGGTGGAGGCCTTGAACCGCTTGCAACCGGACTATCACTTCGTCCTAGTGCCCACCTCTATCCAGCGGCGCTTTGGTGATTTCCAGCAAGGCCGCACAGACATGGCGATCTTCGAGAACCCCGAATGGGGCTGGCAGCAGATCCCTCACCAGACGGTGGACATGGGCCTGGAGGATGCCGAAGTGTTCGTCGCCAGGAAGACCAACGGCCGCGACCAGCATTATTTCGACAATCTGAGCGGCAAGCGTCTGGCGCTGTTCAACGGCTATCACTACGCATTTGCCAACTTCAATTCCGACCCCAACTATCTGCGCAAGACCTACAACGCAACGCTGACCTATTCCCACGACAGCAACCTGCTGATGGTCCAGGCCGGCCGCTCCGATATTGCCCTGGTGACACGCTCCTACCTGAGCGACTTTCTGGCCCGCAACCCCGACAGCCTCGACCAGCTGGTCGCCTCGCAGCGCATCGACCAGGTCTACCACCACTATGCGTTGCTGCGTCCTGGTGCTCCGATCACTGATCAGAAGTTCGCCGAATTGCTGCGTCGTTTGCGCGACAGCGGCGAACTGACGCGCATCTTCCTGCCCTACCGGATCACCGTCGCCGCGCCGAACGACTAAATTCCCCGGTCATGGCCACGTCCTGACAAGTGAGCCTTTCTTTCGTTATTTCGTGAGCCAAGACCATGCCGTTCGATGCCGCTTCGCAGCCCCTGTACCTACCACGCTGGCGCAGCCTCGATGCCGAGGAGGATGACTGCCGGTTGAGCCTGTCCCTTGAAGGGCGCCCATTGATCCAGCTGCGTCTGGAGCCGGGTGATCCGCTGCACGTGCATGTGCAGAGCCTGTGTCCGGAGCGCCCACAGCAGGCGTTATGGGCTGCCTGCTATTGGCTGTTGTCGCGCGATCCGGCTCGCCAGCGCCTGGCTGTACATTTGCCCACGAGTATTGCGCAAGCTTTGGCCAGCGGCTTGCTGGTGGCCGGCGAAGTCGCCGGCGTCTACTTGTGCGAGCGCGCCTTGTTCTGGCAGTTGCCGCAGCCATGGCTGGGTAGTTCGAGCGGCGATGTCTACCCGCAGCAGATGCAGTTCAGCAACGGCAAGCGCCACCCGCGCCGGGCACCCAAGCCGCGTGGCGAGGTGTATCGCCGCTTCGATGCGCGGCTGGGTGCCTGGGTGTCGTTGCGCACCCTGGAAGTCGACCAGGACCTCGAGCGCTTCAACCGCTGGCAGAACAACCCGCGGGTGGAAAAATTCTGGCAGGAGGCGGGCTCGTTGGAGCAGCACCGCGAATACCTGACGAAGCTTGAGGCCGACCCGCATACCCTGACCCTGATCGGCTGCTTCGATGACCAGCCGTTCGCCTACTTCGAAGCGTACTGGGCCAAGGAGGATCGCATTGCGCCGTTCTATCCGGCCGATGATTACGACCGTGGCATCCACATGCTGGTGGGTGAAGAGGCGCACCGGGGCCCGCACAAGGTCGCCAGCTGGCTTTCGGCGCTGGTGCACTACCTGTTCCTGGACGACCCGCGCACCCAGCGGGTGGTGGCTGAGCCCCGTGCCGACAACGGCAAGATGATCGGCTACATGCACGATCAGTGCTTCCATTGCGACAAGGAATTCGACTTCCCGCACAAGCGCGCGGCGCTGATGATTCTGGGGCGGGAGCGGTTCTTCGATCGCTGCAAACTGGTTTGAGATCGCCGGGGCCGCTTTGCGGCCCTTTCGCGACACAAGGCCGCTCCTACAGAAATGCGCGATTCCTGTAGGAGCGGCCTTGTGTCGCGAAAGGGGTGCGAAGCGCCCCCGGCAATCCCAAACAGTACTCAGGCCTGCCGGCTGGCCGTCTTGCGGCAATGCACCAGGGCATCGCGGATCATGAAGTTGACCAGGGTCGGTGAAACCCCCAGTTCCTTGGCAATGTCCTTCTGCGGCACGCCGTGCAGGCGGTACATCTCGAAGGCATAGCGGGTGCGCTGGGGCAGTTCGTTGAGTGCCTCGGCGATGTGTTCGAGCGCCGCCAGGTTGATGTGCGTGGCTTCGGGCGAAGCGTTCGGGATGACCACGTTCAGGCCTTCCTCTTCGCTGCCGGAGTACTTCAGCTCCATCGCCTGCTTGCGGTAGTGGTCGATGGCCAGGTTGCGCACGATCTGGAACAGGTAGCTGAGCTGAGCCTTGAACGACGAGGTGATCTGCGGGGCGGCGCTGAGCCGGAAGAAGGCATCCTGCACCACGTCCTCGGCGCGCGAGCGGCAGCCGGTGATGCGCGCCGCAATCTTGACCAGGATGCTGCGGTTGTCGACGAATGCCTGGAGTAATGGTGAATCGCACTTACTTGTGGATAGTTGTTCCGCCATGGAAATCACCTTGTCTCGAAGGGGGGAGGGAGCACCCCTTGAGGGGAAGCTTCCTACGACGTGCGACAAGCTATTCATAATGATAATGATTGTCAAATACGAAAGTTAATGAGTTTCTATTCGTTTCAGTTCTAAAGCGAGCGACGTGATGCAGTTCACCTTGTACCCCCGCTGACGCTGCTAATTTCCCGCCGCGCCCATCCGTTCCCCTGTGTACATCCGGCCGCTGCCCGCCAACTTCGTGCGCTGCAGCCAGCCCGACTTAACCAGACACTGGCAGGAACCCCCCATGACGGACGCCTTCGAACTCCCGCTCTCGCTGGTCCAGGCCCTGGCGCAACGCGCTGCGCAGACCCCGGACCGCATCGCCCTGCGCTTTCTGGCCGATGCCCCTGGCGAGCAGGCCGTGCTCAGCTATCGCGACCTGGATGCCCGTGCGCGCACCATCGCTGCGGCGCTGCAGGCCCGCGCCAGGGTCGGCGAGCGGGCGGTGCTGCTGTTCCCCAGTGGCCCGGACTACGTGGCGGCGTTCTTCGGTTGCCTGTACGCCGGGGTCATTGCCGTGCCGGCCTATCCTCCGGAGTCGTCACGCCGCCATCACCAGGAGCGCCTGCTGTCGATCATCGACGACGCCGAACCGCGCCTGCTGCTGACCGTTGGTGCGCTGCACGGCAGCCTGCAGGATCTCGAAGCTCTGAGCGGCGACAACGCGCCGGAACTGCTCGCGGTAGATGCGCTTGACCCGGCGCTGGCCGAGCGCTGGCACGCGCCGGTATTGAGCGCGAGCGACATCGCCTTCCTGCAGTACACTTCCGGTTCCACCGCCCTGCCCAAGGGCGTGCAGGTCAGCCACGGCAATTTGGTAGCCAATGAGCAATTGATCCGCGCAGGCTTCGGCATCGACCTCAACCCGGACGATGTGATCGTCAGTTGGCTGCCGCTGTACCACGACATGGGTTTGATCGGCGGGCTGCTGCAGCCGATCTTCAGTGGCGTGCCGTGCGTGCTGATGTCGCCGGGCTACTTCCTCGCTCGGCCGCTGCGCTGGCTGCAGGCAATCAGCGAGTATGGCGGCACCATCAGCGGCGGGCCGGATTTCGCCTACCGGCTGTGCAGCGAACGGGTCAGCGAGGCGGCCCTGGCAGGCCTCGACCTGAGCCGCTGGCGCGTGGCCTATTCCGGCTCCGAGCCGATTCGCCAGGACAGCCTCGCCACCTTTGCCGACACGTTCGCCGCCTGCGGCTTCCAGCCGAGCAGCTTCTTTGCCAGCTATGGCCTGGCCGAAGCCACCTTGTTCGTCAGCGGCAGCCGCCGTGGCCAAGGCATCGGTGCGCTGGAGCTGGACGCCGAAGCCTTCGCTGCCAACCGTGCCGAAGCCGGTCAGGGCAGTGTGCTGATGAGCTGCGGCTACCCGCAGCCTGGCCATGCGGTGCGTATCGTCGAGCCTCAGCGCCTGGAGGTGTTGGGCGACAATCAGGTAGGCGAAATCTGGGCCAGCGGCCCGAGCATCGCCCTGGGTTACTGGCGCAACCCAGAAGCCACTGCGCGCACCTTCGTCGAAATGGACGGCCAGACCTGGCTGCGCACCGGCGACCTGGGCTTCATGCGCGACGGCGAAGTATTCGTCACCGGGCGTCTGAAGGACATGCTGATAGTTCGCGGCCAGAACCTTTACCCGCAAGACCTGGAAAAGACCCTGGAACGCGAGGTCGAAGGGCTGCGCAAGGGGCGGGTAGCCGTGTTCGCGGTCGACGATCAGGGCGAGGAGGGCATCGGCGTGGCGGTGGAAATCAGCCGCAACGTGCAGAAGGCAGTCAAACCCGAGGCGCTGATCAAGGCCCTGCGCCAGGTGGTCGCCGATGCCTGTCGCCAGGCGCCGGCCGTGGTCCTGCTGCTCAATCCGGGTGCATTGCCGAAGACCTCCAGCGGCAAGCTGCAGCGTTCGGCCTGCCGCCTGCGCATGGATGATGGCAGCCTGGATTGCTATGCGCGTTTTCCGCTGGCCGCCACCCCGGTTGCAGGCACAGCAAGCGACGATGACCTGCAGGCACGTATCGCCGGTATCTGGCGCGAAATACTCAAGGTCGAGGCGATTGCCGCTGACGATCACTTCTTGCTGCTGGGCGGCAACTCCATCGCCGCCACCCAGGTCACTGCACGGCTGGCCGAGGAGCTAGGTATCCCGCTGAGCCTGCGCACCCTGTTCGAGGCGCCAACGCTGGCCGAGTACTGCGCTGAGGTGGCCACCCTGCTGGCTGATGGTGCTGTTGGGCCCACCGCTATCACGGCACTGGCGCGTGGCCAGGCCTTGCCGCAGTCGCTGGCACAGAACCGCCTGTGGCTGACCTGGCAGCTTGAGCCGCAGTCTGCGGCCTACAACATTCCTGCCGGCCTGCACCTGCGCGGCGAGCTGGACGAAGCCGCACTTGAAGCCGCGTTCCAGGCGCTGGTCGCGCGCCACGAATCGCTGCGCACAGTGTTCAGCGAAGCCGACGGGCAGGCCTTGCAGCGTGTCCTGCCGGAGCAGCCGTTCACCCTTCGGCGCCTGGGCCTGGAAGGGCTGGCGCCCGAGCATGTGGTGTCACGCCGCGAGCAAGAGGCGCAGCAGCCATTCGACCTGACCCAAGGCCCATTGCTGCGCGTGACCCTGGTGCGCCTTGCTGACGAAGACCATCAGCTGTGGGTGACCTTGCACCACATCGTCGCCGATGGCTGGTCGCTGAATGTCCTGCTCGACGAATTCGCCAAACTGTACGCCGCCCGCTGCCAGGGCCTGGACGCCCAGCTGCCGGCGCTGACATTGGGTTACGCCGACTACGGCAGCTGGCAGCGGCAGTGGCTGGCCGAGGGCGAAAGCGCACGTCAGCTGGCGTACTGGAAAGCCGCATTGGGCGACGCCTTGCCAGTGCTCGACCTGTACCCGGACCAGCCGCGCTCCAGCCAGCAGCACAACCGCGCTGCCCGCGTGAGCGTGAAAGTGCCGGCCAAGCTGACCGACGCCCTCAAGGCCCTGGCCCGCGAACAGCAGGCCAGCCTGTTCATGGTCCTGCTGGCCGCCTGGCAAGGGCTGCTGCACCGCTATACCGGCCAGGGCGACATCCGCGTCGGCGTACCCAACGCCAACCGCCCGCGCCAGGAAACCCATGGAATGGTCGGCTTCTTCATCAACACCCTGGTGCTGCGTGCGCAGCTGGATGGCCGCCTGCCGTTCGCCCGGTTGCTGGCCCAGGTGCGCGGCGCGACCCTCGACGCCCAGGCCAACCAGGACCTGCCGTTCGAGCAATTGCTCGAAGCCCTGCCCGACGCTCGCCAGCAGGGCCTGTTCCAGGTCATGTTCAACCACCAGCAGCGTGACCTGTCAGCGTTGCGCCGCCTGCCGGGTTTGCTCGCCGAAGAACTGCCGTGGCACAGCCGCGAAGCCAAGTTCGACCTGCAACTGCACAGCGAAGAAGACCACCAGGGCCGCCTGAGCCTGGCCTTCGACTACGCTGCCGAGCTGTTCGATGTCAGCACCGTCAAGCGTCTTACCCAGCACCTGCTGGCACTGCTCGAGCAAGTCTGCGCGCAACCGCTACTGCCGCTGGGCGATGTGCAACTTCTGGACGAGCAGGGGCGTGAACAACTGCTGGCCTGGGGTGAGGCACCTGTGCCCGCCGCGCAGCGCTTGCTGGTCGAGCAGCTCAACGAGCAGGCGCGCCTGACTCCGGAACGTACCGCCCTGGTCTGGGACGGTGGCAGCCTCGGCTACGCCGAACTGCATCAGCAGGCCAACCGGCTGGCGCACTATCTGCGCGACAAAGGCGTCGGCCCCGACACGTGCGTAGCCATCGCGCTGGAGCGTTCGCCGCAGCTGCTGGTCGGCCTGCTGGCGATCCTCAAGGCGGGCGGCGCCTATGTGCCGCTGGACGTCGACTACCCGGCCGAGCGCCTGGCCTACATGCTCGGCGATTGCCAGGCTAGCCTGCTGCTCAGCCACAGCAGCCTGCTGGGTACGTTGCCGCAGGTCGATGGCGTCAGCGCCATCGCCGTTGATCAACTGCACCTCGACAGCTGGCCCAGCCAGGCACCGGGCCTGCACTTGCATGGCGACAACCTGGCCTACGTGATCTACACCTCCGGTTCTACCGGCCAGCCGAAGGGCGTGGGCAATACCCATGCGGCGCTGGCCGAGCGCCTGCAGTGGATGCAGGCCCGCTATGCGCTGGATGAAAGCGATGTGCTGATGCAAAAGGCACCGATCAGCTTCGACGTCTCGGTGTGGGAGTGCTTCTGGCCGCTGATCACTGGCTGCAAACTGGTCCTGGCCGGCCCTGGCGAGCACCGCGACCCGCAGCGCATTGCCACGCTGGTGCAGCAGCATGGCGTGACCACGCTGCACTTCGTACCGCCGCTGCTGCAGGTGTTCGTGCAAGAGCCACTGGCCGCCGGCTGCAACAGCCTGCGCCGGCTGTTTTCCGGTGGTGAAGCGCTGCCTGCGCAGTTGCGTGACCGTGTGCTGCAGCTGTTGCCACAGGTGCAGTTGCACAATCGCTACGGCCCGACCGAAACCGCCATCAACGTCACACACTGGCATTGCCAGGCAGCCGATGGCGAGCGTTCGCCGATCGGCCGCCCGCTGGGTAACGTCCTCTGTCGGGTGCTGGACGATGAACTCGAACTGGCTGCGCCTGGCGTGCCGGGCGAGCTGTATCTGGGCGGTGCCGGCCTGGCCCGCGGTTACCTGGGCCGTCCGGGCCTGACTGCCGAACGTTTCGTGCCCCAGGCTGGCGGCAACGGCGCGCGCCTGTACCGCAGCGGTGACCGCGCCCGCTGGCAGGTGCAAAGCGAGGCCCTGGAATACCTCGGTCGCCTCGATCAGCAGGTCAAGGTGCGTGGCTTCCGCGTCGAGCCTGAAGAAGTGCAGGCATGCCTGTTGGCTCAGGCGGGTGTCGAACAGGCGCTGGTGCTGATTCAGCAGGACGCGGTCGGTGCGCAGCTGGTGGGTTACTACAGCGGAAACGCAACGGCCGAGGTGTTGCTGGCCACACTGGCAAGGCAATTGCCGGCATACATGGTGCCGGCTCAGTTGATCGGCCTGGAGCACTTGCCGCTGGGCCCGAGTGGCAAGGTCGACCGCAAGGCACTGCCTGCACCGGTCTGGCAGCAGCGCGCCCATGTCGAGCCACAGACCGCATTGCAGCAGCAGGTAGCGGCCATCTGGCGCGAGGTGCTGAACCTGCCGCAGGTCGGCCTGCACGACGATTTCTTCGCCCTCGGCGGCCATTCGCTGCTGGCCACCCAGATCGTCTCGCGTACCCGTCAGGTGTGTGATGTCGAGCTGCCGCTCAAGACGCTGTTCGAGGCCAGCGAGCTGGTTGCGTTCTGCGAGGTAATTGCCCAGGTCCGCGCTGCCGGTGCGCGCAACCAGCAAGGTGCAATCGCCCGGGTCGACCGCCGCCAGGCCGTGCCGCTGTCCTACTCGCAGCAGCGCATGTGGTTCCTCTGGCAGATGGAGCCGGACAGCCCGGCCTACAATGTTGGCGGCATGGCGCGTCTACGCGGGGCGCTGCATGTGGATGCCTTCGAACGCGCCCTGCAGGCGCTGATCGTGCGCCACGAGACCCTGCGCACCACCTTCCCCAGCATCGATGGCGTGCCATACCAGTGCGTTGCCGACGACAGCGGGCTGCAACTGGACTGGCAGGACTTCACGGCCTTGCCAGCCGACATCCGTCAGCAGCGCCTGCAACAACTGGCTGACGAGCAGGCCCACCAGCCATTCGACCTGGAGCGCGGGCCGCTGCTGCGCGCCTGTCTGGCCAAGACCGAGGACCGTGAACACTACTTCGTGCTGACCCTGCACCACATCGTCACCGAAGGCTGGGCCATGGACATCTTCGCCCGCGAACTGGGCGAGCTCTATGAAGCCTTCGTCGATGAGCGCGAGTCGCCATTGGTGCCGCTGCCGGTGCAGTACCTGGACTACAGCGTGTGGCAGCGGCAATGGCTGGAAGGCGGTGAAGGCGCACGCCAGCTTGCCTACTGGAAAGACCGCCTCGGCGATGAGCACCCGGTACTGGCGCTGCCCGCCGACCGCCCGCGCCCTGCCGTGCAGAGCCACCGTGGCGAGCTCTACCGCTTCGAACTCGACCCGGCACTGGTCGCCCGCGTGCACGCCTTCAACAAGCAGCGTGGCCTGACCCTGTTCATGACCATGACCGCCACCCTGGCCGCGTTGCTGCACCGCTACAGCGGCCAGCGAGACCTGCGCATCGGCGCGCCGGTGGCAAACCGTATCCGCCCGGAAAGCGAAGGCCTGATCGGCGCTTTCCTCAATACCCAGGTGCTACGTTGCGAGCTAGACGGGCAAATGACCGCCGCCGCCTTGCTCGAGCAGGTCCGCCAGGCCGCCATCGAAGGCCAGTCGCACCAGGACCTGCCGTTCGACCAGTTGGTCGAGGCCCTGCAGCCGCCGCGCAGTAGCGCCTACAACCCGCTGTTCCAGGTGATGTGCAACGTGCAGCGCTGGGCCTTCCAGCAGAGCCGCACACTCGCGGGAATGCAGGTGGATTACCTGGTCAACGACGCCAGCGCCACCAAGTTCGACCTGTACCTGGAGGTCACCGACCTCGACGGCCGCCTGGGCTGCTGCCTGACCTACAGCCGCGACCTGTTCGACGAGCCGCGCATCGCACGCATGGCCGAGCACTGGCAGCAGCTGCTGGTCGGCCTGCTCGACAACCCGCAACAGCGCCTGTGCGAGCTGCCGATGCTGGCCACTGCCGAGCAGCAAATGCTGATTGGCCAGTTGCAGGGCGAGCAGGATTTCGCCCTCGACCAGACGCTGCACGGCCTGTTCGCCGCCCAGGCGGCGCGTACGCCGAAAGCGGGTGCACTGACCTTCGCCGGCCAGCACATGACCTACGCCGAGCTTGACCAGCAGGCCAACCGCCTGGCCCGTGCCCTGCGTGAACGCGGGGTCGGCCCGCAGGTGCGGGTGGGCCTGGCGCTGGAGCGCTCGCTGGAGATGGTGGTCGGCCTGCTGGCCATTCTCAAGGCCGGTGGCGCCTATGTGCCGCTCGACCCGGAGTACCCGCTCGACCGCCTGCGCTACATGATCGAAGACAGCCGCATCGGCCTGCTGCTAAGCCAGCGGGCACTGCTCGAAAGCCTCGGTGGACTGCCCGGCGGGGTAGCTCGCTGGAGCCTGGAGGACGATGCCGCGAGCCTCTCGGCCTACAGCGATGCGCCTCTGCATGACTTAAACCTGCCGCAGCATCAGGCCTATTTGATCTACACCTCCGGCTCCACCGGCAAGCCCAAGGGCGTGGTGGTCAGCCATGGCGAAATCGCCATGCACTGCCAGGCGGTGATCGACGCCTTCGGCATGCGCAGCGATGACTGCGAACTGCACTTCTACTCGATCAACTTCGACGCGGCCAGCGAGCGCTTGCTGGTGCCGCTGCTTTGCGGCGCCCGTGTGGTGCTGCGCGCCCAGGGCCAATGGGGCGCCGAGGACATCTGCCAGTTGGTGCGCGAGCAGCGGGTGAGCGTGCTCGGATTCACCCCGAGCTATGGCAGCCAACTGGCCCAGCACCTGGCCGGGCAGGGTGAACAACTGCCGGTGCGGCTGGTGATCACCGGCGGCGAAGCGCTGACCGGCGAGCACTTGCAGCGCATCCGCCAGGCGTTCGCCCCGCAGCAGTTCTTCAACGCCTACGGGCCCACCGAAACCGTGGTCATGCCGCTGGCTTGCCTGGCGCCGCAGGTCATGCCTGCCGACGCTGGCAGCGTGCCGATCGGCCGGGTGATCGGTGCCCGCACCGCCTACATCCTCGACGAGGACTTGGCGCTGCTGCCGCAAGGGGGGATCGGCGAGCTGTACGTCGGCGGTGCCGGCCTGGCCCAGGGCTACCACGACCGCCCGGGCCTTAGCGCCGAGTGTTTTGTCGCCGACCCGTTCAGCCGTGACGGCGGCCGCCTGTACCGCACCGGCGACCTGGTACGCCTGCGTGTCGATGGCTCGGTGGAATACGTCGGCCGTGCCGACCAACAGGTGAAGATCCGTGGTTTCCGCATCGAACTGGGCGAAATCGAAAGCCGCCTGCAAGAACATGCCGATGTCGACGAGGCGGTGGTACTGGCCCTCGACCTGCCGGGTGGCAAGCAGCTGGTCGGTTACCTTGTTTGCCAGCAGGCCGCCGCCGACAGCGAGGCTCAGGTCAGGCTGCGTGAAGCGGTCAAGGCCGATGTCCGTCAGCACCTGCCGGACTACATGGTACCTGCGCACCTGGTGTTGCTCGAGCGCCTGCCGCTGATGGGCAACGGCAAGCTCGACCGCCGCGCACTGCCGGCACCGGACCTGGAGCAGGCCCGCCAGCATTACCAGGCGCCGGCCAATGAGCTGGAGGAGCAACTGGCGCACGTCTGGCGCGAAGTGCTCAACACGTCCCGCGTGGGTGTGCAGGACAACTTCTTCGAGCTGGGTGGTGACTCGATCCTGTCGATTCAGGTGGTCAGCCGTGCACGCCAGCTGGGCCTGCAGTTCACCCCGCGTGATTTGTTCCAGCACCAGACCATCCAGACCCTGGCGGCCGTGGTCAGCCGCAGCGCCGCGCCGAGCAGCATCGAGCAGGGCCCGCGCGAAGGGCGCAGCGGCCTCACGCCGATTCAGCACTGGTTCTTCGACAGTGACGTCGCCCAGCCGCAGCACTGGAACCAGGCCGTGCTGCTGGAGGCGCGTCAGCCCTTGGACCGTGCCACCCTTGAACAGGCCTTGACCGGGCTGGTGACGCACCACGACAGCCTGCGCCTGCGCTTCGTCCAGGGGCAGGCGGCCTTTGCCGCGGTACCTGCCGAGCAATTGCTGTGGACCGCCACGGTCGCCGACTTCGCCGACTGCCAGGCGCTGTATACCGACGTGCAGCGCAGCCTCGACCTGGAACGGGGCCCGCTGTTGCGCGCCTTGCTGGTCAGTGACGGGCAGGGCGCCCAGCGCCTGCTGCTGGCGATCCACCACCTGGTGGTCGACGGTGTGTCCTGGCGTGTGCTGCTCGAAGACCTGCAGGCGCTGTATCGCGGCCAGCCACTGGCGGCCAAGACCCACGCCATGGCCGACTGGGCTGCGCGCCTGGCCAGCTATGCCGGCAGCGATTCGCTGCGCGACGAGCTGGACTGGTGGCAAGGCCAGCTTGGCAGCGTGCGCCATGAGCTGCCGTGCGATCACCCGCAGGGTGGCAACCTGCACCGGCATGCCGACACCCTGGCCATCGGCCTGGACGCAGAACAGACCCGGCAGTTGCTGCAACAGGCACCGGCGGCCTACCACACCCAGGTCAACGACCTGCTGCTGACCGCGCTGGCCCGCACCCTGTGCCGCTGGAGCGGTGACCAGGAAGTGCTGGTGCAGCTCGAAGGCCACGGCCGTGACGGCCTGTTCGAGGACATGGACCTGACCCGCAGCGTCGGCTGGTTCACCAACGCCTACCCGCTGCGCCTGAACCCGCAGGCCGGCGAAGATGATGCTGCGCGTGCCACCTCGATCAAGTGCATCAAGGAACAGCTGCGGCAGGTGCCGCACAAGGGGCTGGGCTACGGCGTGCTGCGCTATCTGGGCGATGAGGTCAGCCGCGAAAGCATGGCGGCGTTACCGCAGGCACGCATCACCTTCAACTACCTGGGCCAGTTCGACCAGCAGTTCGACGAAGCCGCCTTGTTCCTGCCGCTGGATGCGCCGGCCGGCCTGGCTCACGATCTGGATGCGCCGCTGCCGAACTGGCTCAGCATCGACGGCCAGGTCTATGGCGGTGCCCTGCAACTGCGCTGGACCTACAGCCGCGAGCGCTATGACGAGCGCACCATCGCGCAGCTGGCCGAAGCCTATCGCCAGGAGTTGCTGGCGCTGGTCAGCCACTGCCTGGCCGATGGCAACGGCAGCTTCACGCCCTCGGACTTCCCGCTGGCGCACCTGAGCCAGCAGCAGATCGACGCGCTGCCGGTCCCCGCCGCGCAGATCGAAGACGTCTACCCGCTGACGCCGATGCAGGAGGGCATGCTCTTGCACACCCTGCTTGAACCGGGCACCGGCCTGTACTACATGCAGGACCGCTACCGCATCAACAGCGCCCTCGACCCGCAACGTTTCGCCCAGGCCTGGCAGGCGGTGGTGGCGCGTCACGAAGCCCTGCGTGCATCGTTCAGCTGGAATGCCGGCGAGACCATGCTGCAGATCATCCACAAGCCGGGCAATACGCCGGTGGACTACCAGGACTGGCGCGGCCTGGATGAAACCGCCCAGGAAGCGCGCCTGCAGGCCCTGCACAAAGAAGAGCGCGAAGCGGGCTTTGCCCTGCTGCAGGAGGCGCCGTTCCAGCTGCGCCTGGTGCGGGTCGACGACCAGCGCTACTGGTTCATGATGAGCAACCACCACATCCTCATCGATGCCTGGTGCCGTTCGTTGCTGATGAACGATTTCTTCGAAATCTATCAGGCCCTCGGCGAAGGCCGTCAGGCGCAGTTGCCGGTGCCGCCGCGCTACCGCGACTACATCGGCTGGCTGCAACGCCAGGACATGGACGAAGCGCGCAACTGGTGGCAGGCCAACCTGGCCGGCTTCGAGCGCGCCACGGCGCTCCCCAGCGACCGCCCGCTGCGCAACGACCACGCCGGTGACGGCATGGTGGTGGGCGACTGCTATTCCCGTCTGGAGGTAGGCGACGGCGTGCGCCTGCGCGAACTGGCCCAGGCCCATCAGCTGACCATCAACACCTTCGCCCAGGCGGCCTGGGCGCTGGTGTTGGCGCGCTACAGCGGTGACCGCGACGTGGTCTTTGGCGTGACCGTGGCCGGGCGCCCGGTGAGCCTGCCGCAGATGCAGCGCACGGTCGGCCTGTTCATCAACAGCATCGCCCTGCGCGTGCAACTGCCCGAACCGGGCCAGCGCCTCAGCGTGCGCCAATGGCTGCAAAGCGTGCTGGAACGCAACATGGAGTTGCGCGAGTACGAGTACCTGCCGCTGGTGGCGATCCAGGAGTGCAGCGAACTGCCCAAGGGCCAGCCGCTGTTCAACAGCTTGTTCGTGTTCGAGAACGCCCCGGTGGAAACGGCGGTGCTCGACCATGCCCAGCACCTCAACGCCAGCTCCGATTCGGGCCGCACCCACACTAACTTCCCGTTGACGGCGGTGTGCTACCCGGGCGATGACCTGGGCCTGCACCTGTCATTCGACCAGCGCTACTTCGACTACCCGACCGTCGAGCGCCTGCTGGCCGAGTTCAAGCGCCTGCTGCTGGCGCTGGTGCAGGGCTTTGAAGGGGAGGTGAGTGAATTGCCGTTGCTGGGCGAGGAGGAGCAGCGCTTCCTGCTCGACGACTGCAACCGCACCGGGCACGCCTACCCGCTGGAGCAGAGCTACGTGGCACTGTTCGAAGCGCAGGTGGCTGCCCACCCTGAGCGCACCGTTGCCCGCTGCCTCGATGCGTCTTATGACTACGCCGGGCTGAATCTCGCGGCCAACCGCCTGGGCCATGCCCTGGTTGGTGCGGGCGTGGCCATCGACCAGCCGGTTGCCCTGCTGGCCGAGCGGGGCTTGCCGCTGCTGGGCATGATCGTCGGCAGCTTCAAGGCCGGCGCCGGCTACCTGCCGCTGGACCCAGGCCTGCCGTCGGCGCGCCTGCAACGTATCGTCGAACTGAGCCGCACGCCAGTGCTGGTGTGCAGCGCAGCCTGCGCCGAGCAGGCGCGCCAGTTGCTGGATCAACTTGAGGGTGTGACGCGGCCGCAGCTGCTGGTGTGGGAAGAGGTGCAGGGCAGCAGCGTCGCCAGCCATAACCCAGGCATCCACAGTGGGCCGGACAACCTGGCCTACGTGATCTACACCTCCGGCTCCACCGGGCTGCCCAAGGGCGTGATGGTCGAGCAGCGCGGGATGCTCAACAACCAGCTGAGCAAGGTGCCGTACCTGGCCTTGAGCGAGCATGACGTGATCGCCCAGACCGCCTCGCAGAGCTTCGACATCTCGGTCTGGCAGTTCCTTGCCGCGCCGTTGTTCGGCGCCCGGGTGGAGATCGTGCCGAACGCCATCGCCCATGACCCGCAAGGTTTGCTGGCGCATGTGCAGGCCACCGGTATCACGGTGCTGGAAAGCGTGCCATCGCTGATCCAGGGCATGCTGGCCAACGATCATCAGGCGCTCGATGGCCTGCGCTGGATGCTGCCGACCGGCGAGGCGATGCCGCCGGAACTGGCTGCGCAATGGCTGCTGCGCTATCCGCAGATCGGCCTGGTCAATGCCTACGGGCCGGCGGAGTGCTCGGATGACGTGGCCTTCTTCCGCGTCGACATGGCCTCGACCCGTGGCAGCTACCTGCCGATTGGCACGCCGACCGACAACAACCGGCTGTACCTGTATGGCGAGGACCAGGCGCTGGTACCGCTGGGGGCGGTGGGTGAGTTGTGCGTGGCAGGTACTGGCGTCGGCCGTGGCTATGTCGGCGACCCGGTGCGCACGGCACTGGCGTTCATCCCGCACCCGCACGGAGCGCCAGGCGAACGCCTGTACCGTACCGGTGATCTGGCGCGGCAGCGCCCGGACGGGGTGTTCGAGTATGTCGGGCGTATCGACCATCAGGTGAAGATTCGCGGCTACCGTATCGAACTGGGCGAGATTGAGGCGCGTCTCCACGAGCAGGCCGAGCTACGCGATGCGGCGGTGGGGGTGCAGGAGGGTGCCAGTGGCAAGCATCTGGTTGGCTACCTGGTGGCACACCAGGGTGTACCCGCCGATGCCGCGCTGCTGGAGCAGGTCAAGCAGCGCTTGCGTGCGCAGCTTCCCGAGTACATGGTGCCGCTGCACTGGGGCTGGTTCGCCAGCCTGCCGCACAACGTCAACGGCAAGCTTGACCGCAAGGCATTGCCGGCCATCGAGATCGGCGGGCAGCA
Organism: Pseudomonas sp. NBRC 111130; assembly: GCF_001320485.1. NCBI lineage: Bacteria > Pseudomonadati > Pseudomonadota > Gammaproteobacteria > Pseudomonadales > Pseudomonadaceae > Pseudomonas > Pseudomonas sp. NBRC 111130. Next base: position 139,832 of record NZ_BCBG01000010.1, on the reverse strand, counting down.
CAGCCAGGCCTACCTGGCGCCGCGGGATGAGCTGGAAGCGGTGCTGGCGGCTATCTGGGCCGATGTGCTCAAGGCCGAGCGGGTCGGGGTGCATGACAACTTCTTCGAACTGGGCGGGCATTCGCTGCTGGCCACGCAGATCGCGTCGCGGGTGCAGAAGCAGTTGCAGCTGAACGTGCCGCTGCGGGCGATGTTCGAGTGCAGCACGGTGGAGGCGTTGGCCGATTACGTGCGTGGGTTGCAGGGGAGCGTGGTGGATGAGGCGAAGGCTGATCGGCTCAGTGATCTGATGGCGGAGCTTGAAGGGCTGTAGATCGCGGGGGGCGCTTTGCGCCCCTTTCGCGACGCAAGGCCGCTCCTACAGGGGATCGCGTATTCCTTAGGAGCGGCCTTGCGTCGAGAACGGGCTGCGAAGCAGCCCCAGCTTCAGCGCTTGCCGAGAATCTTCCCGAGCAACTCGGGTCGCGGTGCGCCTTGCCGGCTCTGCAGGTCGCCCTCTAATCCTCATGGGAGGAAGCAGTGATGAACGCCTCATCGAGCGATGAAGCGTTGTATCGCGACATGAAGTCCCCACCGCTGCCAAACGCATCAAGCCGCTGATTTGCAAGGAGGTAGAAACGGTCACAGTTCGCCGCGATCTCTTCGGTGTAGTGAGACGAAACCAACACGCTTGCGCCTTCTTTACGTGCCGCGTTGATTGCAAACCATATGAAGTGTCGAAATTCCGCATCAACACCTGCAGTCGGCTCATCGAGGATGATTAAATCGCTCCGCAGCAGTAATAATGTCAGCGTGAAGTAGCTACGGATCTCGCCGTAGCTGCAACGAGCGACTTTTTTTTGGGATATTGAATCGTACCGTTTGTAAAGTGCCGGTGACCACCTGGCCAAACGCGCCATGATTTCGCTTTGCGACGGGGGCACGGTTGAGCTCAAATGCTTGATCAGGGCCCCTGTTTCACTCATGCGCAATAAAGGGGGCGGCGTCAGGATCTGAGTAAGATAGGCTTGTCTCCTCGCTGAGTTAAGGATCTGTCCGCCCGAAGGCTTCTTGATATGACAAATAAGGTCAAAGAGTGTTGTTTTGCCGGCGCCATTGCTGCCTAGAATCCCTATCACCTCACCTGTTCTAAGACTGAGTGTGACATTTTTGAACAGTGGCAGGTTCTCATAGCTGAAGCTCAGATCTTTCAGATTGAGTATGTTCATGAGTATCTGCTCCAGACAGGTTGGGTCCTAAAATGTCGCCCGGTAATGTAAAGGCCGGTGAGCAGCGCTGTGAGCGCTGTACAGAAGGACGCCGAAAGGGGGATTTCATTGTTGAAGATTTTGCTGCTCAACTGCAGGGGATTCATCGCAAACACGCCCTGAGAAACAGGGTGAGCCTGCAGTGTTCCCAAGTAGCCTGAGAGCAGCATGAGGTACGAAAGGAGGGAAAACAACGTGCTAGAGGTGCTGAATTTGATGGGAAGCGCAGCGACTGCAAGCCCGAGGCAGCAAAAAAACAGGAAGCTGGTGTAAAAGCATGCCGTCAGGTAAAGCAACTCACTAATCTCGTAGTTGCCGTAGAGCGGCTTGGTAGTCAAATAAAAAACAACGGCATAGAGCATGCTTACTGCGGAGTAGCTAAGGAAGTGCGCTGCCAGGAAGCGCCCGATGGCGCTGCGTTGATAGATAAAAGATCTTGTGAATCCACTTTCTCGTCTTCCGATCAGATAAAAGCTGAATCCGAAAAAAGCAACGCTTGCCGAAATGTACGAGAAAAACCACGACGCAGAGTGAATGTAGGTGTCACTTTGGATGGGCGTTGTTCCCACATGGCCCTGAGTCAGCAAGAAAAGCAGGCAAGGCGCGATTGCCGACCAGATCAGGGCTGTAGGCTCTCTCAGGTGCTCTAGGGTTAGAATTCGCGCGATGCACACGATTTTTCTTGTGTTGATTATGATTGATACCAGGTGTCGGTTCATGGGAAAGGCACCATTCGGGTAAGTTGGTGTGCGATGACGTCATTGAGGAAGGTTGCCGAATATCTGTTGCTAAGATTGAAGTGGCGTGCGTTGTTCATATGAAGGAATAGGTTGGGTGAAAAATATTTGCAAAAATACATGTAAGATTGAGTGGAGGGTAGTTGAGATATATAGATGTAGCCATTTAGTTCTAGATGTCTGAGTGTGCTCAGAAGACTGCCGCAGTTTAAAGAGGTATCAAGGGTTTTGACTATCTCGCTGGTGTTGTAAGGCGTGGCTGCGGATATTTCTCGGTAAGTGTCGTAGTGATTGCACGCAAGGAAGTGTTTAAGGTATGGGTCTTGAGGCTCACCGTTAGGGTGGTCTTCGCTATCAATGGATTGCATGTAGCGGAAAGTTTGCCACAGTTCTAAAGTCGCTTTTTCAAGTGCGTTGCTTGCGGTATCTGAATATGACATTCCCGCGCAAAAGTGGACCTTGGCTTCGGCATGCAAATTTCCGTAGCAAAGAAGAATGCAGGTGCCGGGAAAGCGGCCGTCAGTGAGGTCCAGTATAAGAAGGTCTCCAGATCTGGAGAGCTCACGGAAAAGGGTTGAGCTAGGTCGGCCATTTAGCAGTACGCCTGCTTCAATATAGCTTAAGCGCTTATTGAATTTAAGGGTGAGCCAGAAGCGCAATAAAAACTGTCGCTCTAGGCTTTCCTTTAGGGCGCCAAGAATAGCGCTCTCGATGTTGTCATGTGCGCTGCAGCCGCAGGTGTCTCGCATCGGGTAGTAATCATTATCAATCTTGTTTCTACATTCTGTTATCGAAATACACGCGGTAGGGACGTTACAAGTAGTAAAGTCGCTAACTCTGTGCACGGTGGTGCGATCAAAGATATGTGAATGAATATGGGTGCCCGAGTCGTGAGTCGAAGTCTGCATGAAAGCTTCTGTGAACTCATTGAGTTCGAAGGCACTCAGTCCATCGGAAAGTTTGTTTGAATCGTTGACCGGGACGTCCAGATAGAAATGCTTACGCTCGAAGTGCTCGCCTCTGGCACAGGCAGTGACGTCCGCAGACCAACCGCTACTGGAACCATAGGTCTGCCAGCGACTACCGCACTCCACGCTGTGAGGTAGGTGTCTAATTGCGCTAGGGCGAAGCAGTTCAAAATCTACGGACGAGGCATGATGGATCTCGTTGAAGATATTCATTGGCTTAGCCTATCAGTTGGATACATGTTGGAAGGAATAAAGCGGGGTTAAGATTCAAGAGTTTGGTTATCTGGTGGTCTGTGAAAGCAGACCACGGCCTGCTGTTCAGATTTATTTCTTTACAGCGTAGGTCTGTTAGCATGTAGAGAGATCCCACCTCCATGAGCGCGTGGCGATAACCTCTATATCGATATTTGAATAATGCTTTAGGCAAATAGATCACATAAATGAGCGCCAGCGCAGGCGTGCCAATTTCGGTGTTGAGTGGTGTGACGGCTTCAGTCAGTCGATTGATATTGATGTCAGCGCTGTGTATCTCAAATGTCTGCGATGCAGGGAGTAGATGTAGTGCCATGCAATCAGTTGGCCATTGTTCGATTTTGTTATTTAGGTTGATGCAGAATATTTCGATGGGGAAAATTGCGCCAGCGCTCGGGTATCCGCGCTTGTAGCCAGATTCATTTTTCCTCAGAAGTGGAGCCAGCAGTTGACGAATGGCGTCAAAATGCAGGTGGCTCTCACCAAAATGATCGCATGAGTCATTTCTTGCGAGCGGATGGGTCAAGGGTAGCCCTGTTAAGCGGAATTTCGGGTCCGCGGCCTCCTGTGTAAGTGTGTTAAGTTTGAGCTCTTTGCCGGTTAGCATGTTCAGCGCTTTTGAAGGTATGTGATGGAGGGTGCTCAGGTGTTGCGTCGACTTGTGAAGTGTGTAATTTCCCTTGGCATGAAAGGCCAGTGTCTCATCAAGAACTTTGCCGTCGGTGAACTTTGAATATTGATCGTGACTAATGCTCATTTTATTTCCCTAGGCATTGGCAAAATGGCCAGTGGGTACTTATTTCTTCAGTGGTAGCCCCGGTATCCAGATCGATAGTTTTGGATAAAAGTACCTGATCTTGCGTGTACTTGAATTTTGGAGCCAGCGTCAATTTGTTTGTGAACGAAATAATGGTTCCCAGAATTAATGAAGTCTGAAGGTCGTCAACGTCGGTTTTAGGGAGGTCATAATTGTTTCTACAACAAAAGGCCCATACTTTGCTCCATGGATGTTGGCTGGCGCGTTTGGATTCATAATATGTAACACGATCAAGGGTGCAAAAGGCGCAAGGGTTTCCTATGGATGGCACATGTACTTCTGTCAGGTGAAAGTGGTGATTGCTTATAAAGCCGATGCTCGCGCCATGCTCGGGGTTTTCTTTCATGATCCTTGTATAGTGACTCCTGATTGCGTCCGGGCGAAGTTTCAGGCAGGCAAAAATGAACAACGTTGGAATGCTGTGGTTAAGTACTTCAAATTGCTCAATTTTTTTGAATGTTATTGTGCTGTTGTGTTTTTTCTCATAAAAATCTTTCAGTGGCGTTGAAATGTCCAGATCATGATAAATAATTACTTTTTGAAAGTGCGGCGGCTCTACCTTCTTCCCTAAGATCGACAATGACTCTAGAAAATTTAATGCGCTCTTGGGTTCAAGGCTTTCAGCTTCAAAAATTTGTTCAAGCTCATGAAGGTTGATATATTTGGCATGCGTGGCGCCCATTGTTTGTAAAGCTCTGATGATTTTGGGCTCTGTAATCTTTGTAAATCCGGTGCTTGAGAACACCATGGGCTCTTGATCGAAATTCAAAATCTCGTAATTGAAAATTCTCAATGCATTCATTTGCGTGCCTTTAGCTATGCGAGAGCGTTCTTGGCGTCATGCTGGGAACGCTCAATCCTTAGTTGGCCATGGGAATATCAGTTTGCGCCGTCATCGTTCTCAATAGCGTTGCCTCCGCAACCGCCGGAGCCACCGCTCCCTCCCTTGCAACCTCCGCCGCCGCCGCAGCCTCCACTACCACCGCAACCGCCAGCACTACCAGAACCGCCGAAAAATTCAGAGTCCATATCGCAGTCAGTATCGAAAGGAAGTTTGAGGATGTTGATGCCGTATTGAGTTTCCATAATGTCTCCTAATTTTGTTGTCACCCGGCGTGTGCGGGTGTGAATAGGTTTAGGAGTTTGAGTTTTAATTGTCAATGGGGCGGCAAGGCAGCTTAGGTAAACAAAATCAGCCAATTGTGTTTGGTTTGAAATGGAAGTTGTAGGGCGGTTCTTACGGAAAAATACTACTTCGGATCAGTGTTTAAGAATTTCTTTGCGGTGGGCTTAATTCTTGTGGGTTCTAATGTTTTTCTTTGTGTGAAATTTTACTTTTCTATGTCGGATAACTCTCCCTGTTTGTGTCTATTGATTTGATGTTTTGGCGGTAGGGTTTATTATGGATTGTTTCAAAATGTTTTGGGCCGCTTTTATTAATGTCGCCGCTTGTTGAAAAATCGCTCTAGCGTCTTATTTACATCGTATGCACGGTGCCAACGGCAAGCTCGACCGCTAAGCGCTGCTGGTCGGCATCTGGGCCGATGTACTCAAGGCCGAGCGGGTCGGGGTGCATGACAACTTCTTCGAACTGGGCGGGCATTCGCTGCTGGCCACGCAGATCGCGTCGCGGGTGCAGAAGCAGTTGCAGCTGAACGTGCCGCTGCGGGCGATGTTCGAGTGCAGCACGGTGGAGGCGTTGGCCGATTACGTGCGTGGGTTGCAGGGGAGCGTGGTGGATGAGGCGAAGGCTGATCGGCTTAGCGACCTGATGGCTGAGCTTGAAGGGCTTTAAGTTGATTGGCTAGCCTGTGCTGGCCTCTTCGCGGGCGTGCCCGCGAAGGGGCCAGATCAGGCAAAGCCACTATCAGCGCTTGCCGAGAATCTTGCCGAGCAACTCCGGCCGCGGTGCCCCTTGCTGGCTCTGCAGGTTGCCCTGCTCATCCTGATAGAAAATCGCCGGGGTCGCCTGCAGCCCCATCTCTTCCATCAGCGCCATGTTCGCTGCCAGCTTCTGTTGCACGGCATCGGGCACCTTGTCCAGCGGCTTCAGGCTGCTCGCCTTGCCTGCTTTTTCGTGCTCATGCAGGGCCTTGGCCGGGTCCTTGGCTGCCAACAATGCCGCCGACTTGCCCGGACTGTCCTCGCGGATGATGCCGACCATGATATGGCGCAACTGCACCTTGCCCGAGTCGACCCACGGCCGTGCCTGCTCCCAGAACATGTTGCAGTACGGGCAGTTGGGGTCGCTGAACAGGTACACCTTGCGTGGCGCACTGTCCTTGCCGTCGGCGATCCAGGCGGTTTTCTCCATCTTCGCCCAGATCTCCTTGCTCATCGGCGCGTACACCAGCTTTTGCAGGGGCTCGGCGCTGAGGTCCTTGCCTTGTTCGTCGAACAGGCTGCCGACCAGTACATGCTTGCCGTCCGGGGTCAGGTACAGGGCCAAGGCGTTGTTCTGGTACTCGGCGGCATAGCCGCGCAGGCCGTTGGGCGCATCGAAGCTGCCCTTGATCTCGGCGCCTTTGGCTTGCAGTTGCTGGATCGCCTTGGGCAGGTCTTCGGCCTGCACCAGCGGGGCGGCCAGCAGGGCCAGGGACAGGGGCAACAGGGCAGTCAATCGCATGTCAGTTTCCTTGTGCGGCAGGGGCGGGCGCCTTGGCCCGCTCGAAAGGTTCCAGGGCATGGCGCAGGCTGGCCCGCGACAGCTCGCCGAGGTGGCTGCCGATCAGGCGGCCGTCGGCGTCGTAGAACAGGGTGGTGGGCAGGGCCATCGAACCGACCCGCTGAGCCAGCACGCCAGTGCCGTCGAACAGCACATGGGTCAGGCTCAGCCCGGTGGTGGCGAGGAAGGTCGTGACGTTTTCCGGTGTCTCGCCCTGGTTGACGAAGATGAAGGTCACGTGCGGGTATTCGCCCTGAGCCTGTTGCAGCACTGGCATTTCCCGGCGGCATGGCGGGCACCAGGTGGCCCAGATATTGATCACCAGCGGCTTGCCCCGGTAACTGTGCAGGGCCACCGACTGGCCAGTGGCGTTGCGCAGGCTCAGGTCGGGCAGAGCGGTGCCCTTGCTGTACAGGTGGCTGCCCAGGCTGGTCAGGGCCCAGAACAACGCACCGCTGAACAGTGCCCAGCCCAGCGGGCGCCGCAGGCCAGGCTGGCGCCAGCCCTGCCAGAGGGTGGCGAGGACGATGCCGACCAGGCCCGACCAGAGCAGGAAGCCGCCGTCACGGATATCGATGACTTGCACCAGGTCATCGCGGTACATCGGCCAGTAGGCCAGCACGAAACCCAGGCGGGCGCACAGCAGGCCGACCAGGAACAGGTTGAACAGCGCCGATTCCGGGCTTTCGCCGCCACGCCGGGCGACCCACCAGCCGACCAGGCAGGCCACGCCGAGGGCGGCGAGCATCAGCAGGTGGTTGAGGGCCATGGTCAGCGGCCCGAGGGTTACCGTCAGCATCAGCCTTGGCTCCGGGTCTGGGTCCAGTGTTGCAGGAACGCGGCGGCATCCACCTCACCAGTGATGCGCCGTGCGCGGCGCTCTTCGCCTTCCGGGCCGAGCCAGATGATGCTGGGCGGGCCGGGCACCTGGTAGCGCTGCAACAGGGCGTGGCTGGCGGCGGAGTCGGCGGTCACGTCCAGGCGCAGCAGGTGCACGCCGGCCAGGCTGGTTTGCACGTCGGGGCGGCTGAACACTTGTTTCTCCATGACCTTGCACGACACGCACCAGTCGGCGTAGTAGTCGACCATGACCCACTGGCCGCGGGCCTTGGCGGCGTCCAGCTCGCGTTGCAGGGCTTCGGGGCTGCTGACCGTGACGAAGTGCTCGTCGGCCTTTTGTACGGTGGCGGCTGCGCTGCCGCCGGCGAACGGCCGCAGCGGTTGCCACAGGTCGTCGCCCCCCGCAGCAGCGCCGACCAGTAGCAGGCCACCCCACAAGGCGCCCAGCAGCGGTACCGCACGCAGCGCCGGCAAGCGCTGCAGGGCTGGCCACATGGCCCAGCCCAGGGCAATCAGCCAGGCACCGCTCAGTGCCAGCAATACCGGGGCGGCGAGCAGGCTGCGCACGGTGTAGAGGGCCATGGCCAGGAACACGAAGCCGAACACGCCCTTGACCCGGTTCATCCACGCCCCTGGGCGCGGCAGGTAGCGGTTGCCCAGGGTCACCAGCAACAGCAGTGGCACGCCCATGCCCAGGCCGAGGCTGAACAGCACCAGCGCACCTTGCAGCACATCGCCGCTTTGCGCGATGAACAGCAGCGCACCGGCCAGCGGCGCGGTCATGCAGGGGCCGAGCAGCAGGCCGGAGAGGGCGCCCAGCAGCGCTGCGCCGTACAGGTTGCCACCACGGGTGCCCTGGCCGGCGCGGTCGAGGCGATCACGCAGGGCGGCCGGCAGTTGCAGCTCGAAGGCTCCGAACATGGGCAGGGCGAGGACGATGAACAAGCCGGCCAGGCTGCCCAGCAGCCAAGGTTGCTGTAGCCACGCCTGCAAGCTGGCCCCCAGCAGCGCCGCGACCACGCCCAGGGCCGCATACACCAGCGCCATGCTCAGCACATACACCCCGGCCAGCAGCCAGCCGCGCCGGGCGCTGGCGCCGTTGCCCAGGACCAGGCCGGCGAGGATCGGCAGCATCGGCAGCGAGCAGGGGGTGAACGCCAGCAGCAGGCCGAGGCCGAAGAATGCCAGCAGGCTCCAGGCCAGGCTGGCGCTTTGCAGGCCGCTGGCCAGTGCCTGGTCGCTGGCTTGTTCGGCGGCCGGCGGCGCGCTGCCGCCCAGGTCGATGGCGGTGGTCTGCGGTGGGTAGCACAGGCCGGCATCGGCACAGCCCTGCCAGCCCAGGCGCAACTGGCCCTGGGCGTTGGCCGGAATCAGCAGTTCGAGCTGGTCGCGGTACACCGCACTGTCACCGAAGAACTCGTCATGGTGATTCAGCGCGGGGGGGAGTTGCGGCTGTTGTTCGGCAGGCAAGCCGTCGAACTTCAGGCGCTTCTGGTACAGGTAGTAACCCTGCTTGATCTGGAAGTACAGGCGCATCTGGCCATCGGCCTGGCGGTCGTGAGTCAGCACGAACGCCTGGTTGACCGGCAGGAAGTCGGGTTTGGCGTCGAACGGGTTGGCCTGCAATGGGCCGGCCAGAAGGAACGTCAGGAAGAGCAGAAGGATGCGCATGTCTTCGCCTTGGCAGTACGGGTTGGTGGTCATGCTGGCTGGGGTCGATTAACCCAAGGTTAACCGTAGCGATGGTCGGTTTGGGCCATTTGGAATTGCGTCAGGGCCGAAAGGTGCTCGCCACAGCATTATTGGCGCCTATGAGATCGAGCGCCGCCCGCGCGGCGCTCGATCTCATAGGCGCCACACCTCTCCAGCCATGCACCCCTCAGCCCCATCACAGCCTCCAGACACACCGCGACATACTGTCAACTTGACTTTGCCTATCCCCCTCCCATTGGTGTAAAGTTGACGCATAAGTCAGTTTTTCCTGACTTGCGTGACAAGGTTCTCATCCCTCCGAGTTCCCCGCACTAGAATCAGAAAAGTTGGGCAGAACCCCTGCTGCCCAGAGGATCAAGCATGTCCAACCGTGATATTTCCCGGCGCGCCTTCTTGCAAGGCGGCCTGATCGCTGGTGTCGGCGTGACCATGGCGCCGCTCGGCAGCCAGGCGTTCGCCGCCCTGATGGAGGAGCGCGTCACCACCTCGCCGCAAAAGTGGATGAACCATGACGGCAAGGCGCGTTTTCGTAACGACGCGCTCTCCAAGGTCTGCGGCAACAAGGTCTTTGCCCGCGACATCCGCGCCAAGGACATGCCTGGCTGGCCGACCCGGCAAGGCCACGCGCTGCTGCTCAAGGCAACCAAGGTCGATCGCATCTATGCCGGCCATGACCTCAGCCTGCTCGGCGCCGACCTGCAGCCGGACCGTATCGTCACCGCCGCCGACCTGGCCAAGGACGGTATCGCCTGGCCCGAGGCCCATTCGCCCGACCCTCTGTTGCCGCCCGGCCAGGTGCCGATGTTCATCGGCCACCCGGTGGCGATCCTGATCTGGCATGACTTCGAGCGCTTCCGCCAGGCCAAGCGCAAGTTGCAGTTCAACGACAAGGCTATCAAGTACGGAGCCCAGGCCGCGCTGTACCAGCGCGACCCCTATGGCAGCTTCCGCTTCGTGCGGGTGGGCGGCGCCACGCCGTTCGACGACGATGAATTCTCCAGCCTGAAGAATTCCATGCTGTTCCCGACCATCCTCAACCGCAAACCGGTGTGGTCCAAGCAGCCCAACCAGCACGGCGACCTGACCGAGCAGGGCCTTTTCTACGCCAAGCGCATGGCTGAACAGCTGGATAATCCGCCTGAGGACTGGCTGGTGTTCGACGAGCGCTACAAGACGCCATCGATCGAGCCTGCCGCACTGGAGCCGGACAACGGCAACGGCTGGTACGACCCGGCGACCGGCACGCTGCACTTCGTGGTCGCCACCCAGTGCCCGTTCGAAGTGGCGCAGGAATGCGTGCACATGATCAAGCCCTCGCGCTTCGCCCTGAACACGCTGAACATGCACCCGGGCTACACCGTGGGCTACGGCTCGAAAGACAACAACATCTTCGTCTTCTACGCGGCCGTGGCGGCCCTGTATGGCGCTGGTGTGCCGATCCGCCTGGCCAACGACCGCTACGAGCAGTTCCAGAGCGGCATCAAGCGCCATGCCTTCGACATCCGCTACCAGCTGGCCGTGGACAAGAAGGACAACAGCTTCAAGATCTTCCGCGCCGACATGAGCTGCGACGGCGGCGGGCGCATCAACTACAGCCCGTCGGTGGCTGCGGTGGGCGCCACCGCGGCGCAGTCGATCTACTACATGCCGCAGAACGACCTGTCGGTGACCGCCTACTACTCGCGCGGCGTCGAGGCTGGCTCCATGCGCGGTTACGGCACCCTGCAGAGCATGGCCGCCACTGAGATGATGGTCGATGAAATCGCCGGTCGCCTGGGCGTAGACGCCATCGACCTGCGCCGCGCCAACGCCCTGAAGTCGGGCATGAAGAACACCCAGGGTGCGGTCCCGGCCGGAGCCCTGCGCTTGTACGAGATCCTCGACAAAGCCGCCGTGCACGACTGGTGGCGTAACCGCGATGCGCGCAAGCAGCAGATGGACGCCAAGGACCCGGACCACTGGTATGGCGTCGGCTTCGCCATCTGCCAGAAGGACTTCGGCACCGGCTCCGAGGCGCCGATGGCCAGCGTCGGGTTCACCGCGGATGGCCGCATCAGCCTGCGCCACATCGGCACCGAGCTGGGCACTGGCATGTCCACGTCCCAGGCGCTGGTGGTCAGCGATTTCCTCGGCCGCTCGGCCGACGAGGTGAAGACCGCCGTCACCGAATGGCCGGAATTGCAGCTGACCACCAGCGGCAACCCGTACCTGATCAGCCAGCCCGAGCAGGACGCCGCACTGCGCAACCCGCGCTGGGTCGGCAAGCTGGCCTCGCCGTCGTCGGCGACCAACTCGGCGTTCTACTTCAGCCACGCCACCCGTGAAGCGGCTCGCGTGCTGTTCAACCACGGCCTGTGGCCGGCAGCCATGGCCCTCTGGAGCCAGGGTCCGCACGGCGGCCAGGCCAACCCGCTGGTGGTGCGCCGCGAGAACGCGGTGTGGGTCAACGGTGAGCTGACCGGCAACGGCCTGGCGCCGATCCCGTTCGCCCAGTTGGCGCAGAAGGCTCACCAGATGGGCCTGGTCACGGGCGTCAGCGTGCACGGTTTCAACCGCTGGAGCTGGGCCGAGGCCGACTTCGTCATCGACGGCGTGCGCGAGCGCTTGCCGCTCGATGCCGTGGCGGTGAAGTACGGCGATGGCGCGGTGAATGCCAAGAAAGCGCAGATGAGCAGCCATGGCTACCACCTGCTCGACCGGCAGAACGCCGCCTACCCGGATACCCAGCTGAACAACGCCATGGTCACCTACTACAGCCCGGTGGCGACCATCGTCGAGGTCAAGGTCAACAAGGGCACCCACGAGGTTGAGGTGCTCAACCACCACAGCTGGGTCGAGTGCGGCCGTGTGCTGGTGCCGGAACTGGTCAAGGGCCAGCTCGAAGGCGGTATCGCCATGGGCATCGGCCATGCACTGACCGAAGAAATGCCGTTGTACGAGGGCGGGCCCGGGGAGGGCGACTGGAACTTCAACCGCTACCGCCTGCCGCACGCACGCGATGTGGCGGTGTGGAAGCAGACCAGCGAAATCCTCCCGCCGCTGTCACCGACCGACCCGTCCAAGGGCATTGCCGAAGTGGTGATGATCCCGGTCGTCGGTGCCATCGGCAACGCCGTGGCGCATGCCATTGGCAAGCGCGTGCGCGATCTCCCCATCACCCCAGCCCGTATCAAGGAGGCCCTCAATGGCTAACCGTCCACTGCAACTGACCCTCAACGGTCAACCGGTCGGCCCGGTCGAGGTCCCTGATGACCTGGCGATGATCGACTACCTGCACGAACACCAGAACCTCACAGGTTCGCGCCTGGGCTGCGGCCAGGGCATCTGCCATGCCTGCGTGGTGATCGTCGACAACCCCGACGGCACCAGCGAAGAAGTGCGCACCTGCATCACCGGCGCGCATTACTTCGAGGGCAAGAAGGTCCGCACCATCGAAGGCCATGCCAAGCAGGACGAGGCCGGCAACCTGACGCTGAACCCGATCCAGCAGAAGTTCGTCGACCTGTTCGCCTTCCAGTGCAGCTACTGCGCGCCAGGCTTCGTCAATGCCGCCACGGTGCTGGTGGAAACCGCCCAGCGCCAGCCATTGAAAAAGAGTGAAGTGGAAGACCGTATCGAAGCCAGCCTCGGCCACCACATCTGCCGTTGCACCGGGTACGTGCGTTACTACGACGCCACCCGCACGGTGCTCAATGACCTCGGCCTGGTCAAGGAGGGTTGAGCATGGGCTTTGTTCGTAGCGCTCTCGCGCTGGCCCTGGGCCTTGCCGTCGTTTCGCTGGCCCAGGCGGCCGATGAGTCGCAGGTCAAGCGCGGTGAATACCTGGCCCGTGCGGCCGACTGCATGGCCTGCCACACGGCCGAAGGCGGTGCCCCGTTCGCCGGTGGCCTGCCGATCCATTCGCCGTTCGGCACCATCTATGGCAGCAACATCACCCCGGACAAGCAGTACGGTATCGGCAACTATACGGCCGACGAGTTCTTCGCCGCCGTCACCGAGGGCAAGCGCAAGGACGGCGCCAACCTCTACCCGGCGATGCCTTACACCTCGTACCACCTGATCAAGCGCGAGGATTCCGATGCGATCCTCGCCTACCTGATGACCGTGCCGCCGATCAACCGCCCGGCACCGCAGACGGCGTTGAGCTTCCCGTTCAACGTGCGCCTGGGGCTGACCGGCTGGAACATGCTCTATGGCAAGAGCGTGCAGCTGCAGCCGACCGAGGGCAAAAGCCCGGCCTGGCAGCGCGGGCAGTACATGGTCGAGGTCATGGGCCACTGTGGCGAGTGCCACACGCCGCGCAACCCTATCGGTGCACTGCAACAGGACCAGCGCCTGAGCGGTGGCCTGCTCGGCGGCTACCTGGCACCGAGCCTGCTGGCCCAGGACCTGGCCGACCGCGGCTGGACCCAGCCGGACCTGACCACCTTCCTCAAGCACGGCATCAGTGCCCAGGGCAGCATGTTCAACGAGATGTTCCCGGTGGTGCACCACAGCACCCAGCACCTGGAAGATGCCGACCTGGCGGCCATGGCCACCTACCTGCTCGGCGACCAGCCGCCGCCCGCCAAGGCGATCAAGCCGGTTGCTCTGGAGCAGATGAGCGATAGTGCCAAGCGCGGCCAGCAGCAATACCTCAACGTCTGCGCCGGTTGCCACGGCGTCGAAGGCGAGGGCAAGCCGCACATCGCGGTGGCCATGCGCGGTAACACGGTGCTGCGCCAGGGCGACTCGCGCAATCTGGTCAAGGCCATCCGCGACGGCATCCGTGAGCAACAGTTCACTGGTTTCGAACGCATGCAGCCAATGCCGGGCTTCGCCGACAAGCTCGACGACCAGCAGGTGACAGACATGGTCAACTACCTGCGCCAGGCCTGGGGTGGATTGCCCGGCGACCTGACCGTACAGCAGCTCGTCGAGCTGAAGGCGGAATAAACCGTGCAGCATCTCGATCTCCAGGTGATCAGCCAGGCGCTGCAATGGTCGTGCGATGGCCAGCGGGTGTGGTTGTGCACGGTGCTCGCCACCTACGGCTCGGCGCCGCGCGCGCCGGGCTCGCTGCTGGCGGTCAACGCCAGCGGCCAGTGGCTGGGTTCGCTGTCGGGTGGTTGCGTCGAAGATGACTTCCTCGAACGCGTGGCACGGGGCGAATTCCCCGAGCCGATTGCCATCGTGCGCTATGGCGATGGCAGCGACCCGCATTCGAGCATTCGCCTGCCTTGTGGCGGCGTGCTCGAGGTGCTGGTGGAAAACCTGCCGGCCGACTGCGCAGTGCAGGCTCATTTGCGTGAGCTGGAAGGCGCACTGCGCGGCCAGCGCCGGTTGTTGCGCGAAGTGAGCCTGCCGCAAGGTGAGCGCAACGTTGTCGACGACCACAGCCAGGGGCCGCGTGTGGAACGCGAAAGCGGCCGTGTGCGTTTGCGTGTCGGCGCTGCCCAGCGCCTGCTGCTGGCTGGCTACTCCAGCGTCGCGCATTTCTGCGCCGAGTTCGGTAAAGGCATGGGCTTTGAAGTCATCCTCTGCGACCCGCGTGATGAGGTGCTCGAAGGCGTGGTGCTGGACGGCATCGAGGTGCGCCGCGAGCTGCCGTCGGAGTTCATCGCCAATGGCGGTTGCCATGCCGACACGGCGGTGGTTGCATTGACCCATGATCCGAAAATCGATGACCTGGCCATGATGGAAGCAGTGCGTACCGAAGCGTTCTACATCGGCGTGATGGGCTCGAAGGCCACCTCCGACAAGCGTCGCGAACGCTTGCACCGCATCGGCGGCCTGGGCTACGACGAGCTGGCGCGGATCCACGCGCCAATCGGCCTCAACCTGGGCAGCAAGACCCCGGCCGAAATCGCCCTGGCGGTGCTCGCCGATATCCTGCGCCTGCGCAACGGCATCGGGCGGGCGGCGCTGTGAGTGTGGTGGCGCTGGTGTTGGCGGCTGGCAGCAGCGTGCGTTTCGGTGCTGACAAGCGGCGGGCGCTGATGGCCGATGGTCGCAGCTTGCTGGTGCACAGTGTCGAGCGGGCCTGCGCGGTGTTCGATGACGTGCGGGTGGTGTTGCGTGACGGCGAGCGGGGAGAGGAGCTGGGGCTGCCGTCGGCGTGCCGGGTCATCGGCAGTGCCGATTTCACGCAGGGCTTGGGCCATAGTCTGGCGGCTGGCGCCGCTTCGCTGGTCGACAGCGAGGCACAGGCGGTGGCGATTCTGCTGGGTGACATGCCCTGGGTGGAGCCCGCGACCCTGGGCTTGCTTGCACGCGAGGCCAGTGGGTCAACGATAGTCATGCCTTGTCATGCCGGGCAGCAGGGCCATCCGGTAGTGTTCGGGCGTGATTTCTGGCCTGCACTTGTACGATTGACGGGCGATGAAGGGGCGCGCTCGGTCGTGAGGGCCCATCCGGAGTGTTGCGTCAGGCTGGCGGTCGAGGATGCCGGTGTGCTGCAGGATGTCGATACGCCCGATGCACTGCGCCAGTGAGCGTCGGTTCTCCTCATCTTCTTCATCATCGAATGCACAAGGCTCCAGTTCGGCAAGCTGGGAAAGCAGAATCAGATGCACGTCGGCCTTGAGCCGCTGGAGATTGGCCAGGCTCGCAGGCCCGCCCAGCATCAACGCCGGGACGAAACCATATATCTTGTTTGGCGCCAATGTGCCTCCCATTTCGGCCATTTCTTCGGCAGCCTGTCGGAGCCCTCCTATCCTGCTTTTCCACTGAGGACCAATACTTGAATTAACCTCGTCCACCTGCACTAAGATCAGGGTTATGCAGGGCTGCGAGTGTTGAGATCGTCTCCTTAGCTTGCATTTCCGAAAGTTTTCTCGCTTCTCGCTGTCCCATCGTTTTGGAGGTGTTGCTGCGGGGGTACGGCCGGGGGGGATTTGGCGCCTGTGATATCGAGCGCCGCCCGTGCGGCGCTCGATATCACAGGCGCTGAAAGCATCAAGGCGAACGCAAAAAAGGTCCATAATCCCCCCTTAATCCCCCCATAGTGCAATCCCACCCACACCACTCCGGGAGCCCCACCATGCACGTTCTGCTCTGCGAGGACGACGACCTGATCGCCAGCGGCATCTGCGCCGGCCTCACCGCCCAGGGCCTGACCGTCGACCGCGTGGCCAACGCCGCCAGCGCTCGGGCGTTGCTGCAAGCGGCGCAGTTCGACGTGATGATCCTCGACCTCGGCCTGCCCGACGAAGACGGCTTGAAACTGCTGCGTCGCCTGCGCCAGCAGGGTGTGGACCTGCCCGTGCTGGTGCTCACCGCCCGTGACGCCGTCACCGACCGCGTCGACGGCCTGCAGGCCGGTGCCGACGACTATCTGCTCAAACCCTTCGACCTGCGCGAGCTGGCTGCGCGCCTGCATACCCTGCTGCGCCGGGTGGCGGGGCGGGCGGTCAATGTGATCGAGCACGGCCCGCTGCGCTACGACCCGAGCAGCTGCGAAGCGTCCCTGGCCGGCCAGCCGGTAGACCTGTCGCGGCGCGAGCAGGCGCTGCTCCAGGCGCTGTTGCAGAACCCCGGCCGGGTGCTGTCCAGCGAACAACTCAAGGACTGTGTGTACGGCTTCAGCGACGAGGTCGAGAGCAACGCGTTGAACGTCCATATCCACCACCTGCGCCGCAAGCTTGGCAACAGCATTGTCGAAACCGTGCGCGGTCTGGGTTATCGCCTGGGCCCGGCACAGGCGCCAGAGGAAGCAGCTTCATGAGCCTGCGGGTACGCCTCAGCCTGATTCTCGGCACCGCCTTCATCATCATCTGGGCGCTGGCAGCCGCGTGGATGTTGCGCGACCTGCGCCAACAGATGATGTTCTCCCTCGACCAGCGCCTGGTGGCGTCGGCGCGAATGGTCGCCGGGCTGATCGACCAGCTGCCGCAACCGCTGGCAGCCAAGGGCGAGGATGCGCATTTTTCCGCCGACCAGTTGAGTGTGCCCGACGGTATGGCCTGCCAGGTGACTTCCCTGCGCGGCGAGATCCTTGCCAGCAACCACAAGCACGACGGCGCCATGGATGACCAGCGCAGCGGCTTTCGCGATCAGACCATCGATGGTGCGTTGTGGCGCACCTTCACCTACAACCACGGTGACGTGCGTATCACCACCGCCGATCGGCACATGGAGCGCGAGGCGCTGAACCAGTCGATTCTGCTGGCCGCCTCGGCGCCGGTGCTGATGGCCTTGCTCGGCAGCCTCGGGCTGCTGTGGATCGGCTTGGGCAAAGGCCTGGAACCGCTCAACCGGATGCGCGACGCTTTGCGCCGACGGCGTGCCGACAGTGTCGAGCCGTTGCAGGTGGCCGGCTTGCCCAGCGAGCTGCAACCTTTGCTCGATACGCAGAACCAGCTGTTCCTGCGTATCGCCCAGACCATCGAGCGTGAACGGCGCCTGACGGATGATGCCGCCCACGAACTGCGCAGCCCGCTGACGGCGATCAAGACCCACCTGCAGGTGGCGCGCATGACCGACGGTGCGGTGCGCGAGCAGGCGCTGGAGCATGCCGAACAAGGCGCCGACCGCATGCATCGGACCCTGGAGCAGTTGTTGATGCTGGCTCGGGTCGAGGGCAGCCTGTCGTTTGACGACGGCGTGCAGTGCAGCGCCGAGCAGGTTGCCCGTCAGGCGGTGCAGGACGCCGGCGGTGGCGACAACCGGCGTATCGTTTTGCACCTGCCGCAGGAGGCTACACAGATCTATCTGGGCATGCCTGCACCGCTGGCGGTGGCGGCCTTGCGCAACCTGCTGGACAACGCCCTGCGCCATGGCGGCGATACCGAGGTGGAGCTGGAAGTGCAGATGGCCGATGGGCAGGTAGGGTTCATGGTGCGCGACCACGGGCCGGGTATTGCCGAAGCCGATTTGCAGCACCTGACCGAGCGCTTCTGGCGCAATGGGCAGAGTGGTGGGTGTGGGTTGGGGCTGGCGATCGTGCAGGCAATCGTGCAGCGCTGTGCTGGCAGCCTCAGGTTTGACAGTCGCAATGATGGGTTGCGAGTTCTGCTGCAGGTGCCGGCGCGTTCGGCCAGCTGATCTTCATTGCCTGTGCCGGCCCTTTCGCGGGTAAACCCGTTCCCACAGCAATCCCGCAGATCTCAAATACTGTGGTGTACCTGTGGGAGCGGGTTTACCCGCGAAGAGGCCGGCACAGGCAAAGCAAAATCCCGCAACAACCGCTAAATCCTCCCCGCACTCAAGCGTTTTCCAAGCGATAACTGCCCATTCGCTTGCTTGCGAGGATTCACCCATGTCCACCGCTACCAGCCTTGCCCAGGTCCCGCCGGCCAGCGCGCCGCAACCGTTGTACGAATTCATTGACTCACCCTTGCTGCAGCGCCAGCAGCAACAGGAATCCAATGCCCGCAGCTACCCCCGGCGCATCCCGCTGGCGCTCAAGCGTGCCCGTGGCATCTACGTCGAGGACGTCGAGGGCCGCCCGTTCATCGACTGCCTGGCCGGCGCCGGCACCCTGGCCCTGGGCCACAACCACCCGGTGGTGATCGAGGCTATCCAGCGCGTGCTGGCCGACGAACTGCCGCTGCACACCCTGGACCTGACCACGCCGGTCAAGGACCGCTTTGTCCAGGACCTGTTCGGTATCCTGCCCGAGGCCTTGCGCCGCGAGGCCAAGGTGCAGTTCTGCGGGCCGACCGGCACCGACGCGGTGGAAGCGGCGCTCAAGCTGGTGCGCGGTGCCACCGGGCGCAGCATCGTGCTGGCCTTCCAGGGTGCCTATCACGGCATGAGCCAAGGGGCGCTGAGCCTGATGGGCAGCCACGGTCCCAAGCAGCCACTGGGCGCGCTGCTGAGCAATGGCGTGCAGTTCATGCCTTACCCCTACGACTACCGTTGCCCGTTCGGCCTGGGCGGTGAAGCCGGGATCAAGGCCAACCTGCATTACCTGGAAAACCTGTTGCTGGACCCGGAAAGCGGTGTGCCGCTGCCGGCGGCGGTGATCCTTGAAGTGGTGCAAGGTGAGGGCGGGGTAATCCCGGCCGACATCGAGTGGCTCAAGGGTGTGCGGCGTATCACCGAACAGGCTGGCGTGGCGCTGATCGTCGATGAGATCCAGAGCGGCTTCGCCCGAACCGGGCGGATGTTCGCCTTCGAGCACGCCGGCATCGTGCCGGATGTGGTCACGCTGTCCAAGGCCATTGGTGGCAGCCTGCCGCTGGCGGTGGTGGTGTACCGCGACTGGCTGGATACCTGGAAGCCAGGCGCCCACGCTGGCACCTTCCGCGGCAATCAGATGGCCATGGCGGCCGGTTCGGCGGTGATCGACTACCTGGTCGAGCACCGTCTGGCCGAACATGCCGAGGCCATGGGCCTGCGTTTGCGCGGGCATCTGCAGCGGCTGCAGCGAGATTATCCGCAACTGGGTGATATCCGTGGCCGTGGCCTGATGCTTGGGGTGGAGCTGGTCGATCCACAGGGGCAGACCGACGCATTGGGCCATCCGCCTGCCAACCGGGTGCTGGCACCGAAGGTCCAGCGCGAATGCCTCAAGCGTGGCCTGATCCTTGAACTGGGCGGGCGCCATGGCGCCGTGGTGCGCTTCCTGCCGCCGCTGATCATCAGCGCCCAGCAGGTTGACGAGGTGGCGCAGCGCTTTGCCGAGGCAGTGGCCGCCGCTGTGTGAACCCGGAAGGGCCGCGTTGCGGCCCTCCTGTCAGGCCTGTTCATGCCCAGGGTGAATCAGCCCTTGCCCCCATGCCTCAACTGCCAACCACCCCCTAGTGCCTTGTACAACGCCACGCTGCCCTGCAGGCGAGCCAGGCGCAACTGCGCCTGCTGGTCCTGGGCGAGATAGAGCGTGCGTTGGGTTTCCAGCACACTCAGCAGGGTTTCGGCCCCGGCCGCGTAGCGCCGTTGGGCCAGGTCGAAGGCCAGGCGCGCCTGTTCGACCTCCTGGTCCTGCCACTGGCGCTGTTGTTCAACGCCGTGAATGGCATTGAGGGCCTTCTCGACATCGGCGAAGCCGGCCAGGATGCTGCTGCGATAGCTTTCCAGCAGCTCGTCCTGCTCGGCCTCGGCCAGCTGTTGCGCCGCTCGCAGCCGGCCATTGTTGAAGATCGGCGCGACCAGGCCGGCGGTCAGGGTGTAATAAGAGCTGTCGAAGACCTCGGGCAGGGTGCGTGCGCCGGTGCCAATGTTGGCGCCGAGGGTCAGTTTTGGCAGCAGGGCGGCCCTGGCCACTTGCACATTGGCGTGGGCGGCGGCCAGGCGTGCTTCGGCGGCAGCGATGTCCGGGCGGCGGGCGAGCAGTTCGCTGGGCACGCCGCTGCCAATGCGCGGCCAGTTCACGGTTGCCAGCGCTTCTCCCGTGGTGGGCAGGGCCTGGACCGGGTCGCCCAGCAGTGTGGCCAGGGTAACGCGGTTGTCCTGCCACTGCTGTTCGAGCCGCGGCACTTGCCGTGCCTGAGCGGCCACCAGGCTTCGCTGCTGGGCCAGTTCCAGGCGTGTCGCGGAGCCGGCGCGCTGACGTGTCTCGACCAGCGCCAGGACATCACGGGCGTTACGCAGGTTGAGGCGGGCAATGCGCAGCTGTTCTTCCAGGGCCAGGCCCTGCAGGTAACTGTTGGCCACGCTGCTGACCAGCGTCAGTTCGACCGTCTGGCGATCGAAGCGGCTGGCGTCGAGGCTGTGCAGGGCGCTCGAACGTGCAGCGCGCAGGCCTCCCCAGAAGTCGATCTCGTAGCTGGCGACCAACTGCATGCCGAACGACGTACTGGTTCGCTCGTACTTGCTGACATCGAGCTGGTCATAGCCCTCGCCATGCAACAGGCGCTGGCGGCTGCCGTCGAGGGCGAAGCTGAGCTCCGGCAATAGCGGCGCTCCGGCGATGGCCGCCTTGGCCTGGGCCTGGCGCACGCGGGCGGTGGCGGCGGCAAGGTCATGGGCATTGGACCGGGCGCGTTCGACCAGGCGGTCCAGTTCGGCGCTGTCGAAGGCCTGCCACCACTGCGCCGACGGCAGGCCGGCAGAAGGCTGGAGGGCTTCGCCTTGCCAGGCGGTGGGTGCAGCGATGCCGCTGGATGGCGCGGGCGGCAGGCTGCAGGCGGCGAGGCCCAGGCACAGGGACAACAGGCTGATGCGGCTTGGCAGGGTCATGGGCTATTCGCTGGTGAGGGCTTTGACAGGGTCGAGTCGGGCGGCTTTGCGGGCCGGCATGAAGCCGAACACGATGCCGGTAAGAACGGCGCAGGAGAACGCACCGAGCATGGCGGGCAGGGTGAAGGCCACGGCAACCTGGCCCAGCATCAAGGCGCCGCCGATCAGCAGGGCCAGGCCGATGCCGGCCATGCCGCCGACCATCGACAGCATCACCGCTTCGCTGAGGAACTGGCGCAGGATGTCGTGCTGGCGTGCGCCGGTGGCCATGCGGATGCCGATCTCGCGGGTGCGTTCGCGCACGGTCATGAGCATGATGTTCATCACCCCGATGCCACCGACCAGCAGCGAAATCGCGGCAATCGCCCCGAGCATCAGCGACAGGCTGTTCTGGGTACGTGCCTCGGCCTGGATCAGCGCGGCCGAGTTGGTCAGTTCGAAATCGTGACGGCCCTGGTGACGCTGGCGCAGCAGGCGGTCGACGGCAGCCTCGGTTTCATCGACCCGCGCCGCGTCGACCGCGGCGACGGTGATGTAGTCGGGGTCGCGCTGGCCGAACAGGCGGATCGCCGCGGCCGAGTAGGGCACCACGATGCGTCCGTCGGCATCCTGGTCGCCGGAACTCGCGCCTTTGCCGGCGAGTATGCCAATGACCTGGAAGGGCACGTTGCCTATCAGTAGGTACTGGCCAAGCGGGTCGCGGTCTGGCGCGAGCATTTTTTCCCGGACTTTCTGACCGATCACAGCCACCGCTGCGCCACTGGCTTCGTCGGCATCAGTGAAGAACGCCCCTGCCACCGCCGGCCAGTTGAAGATCAGCGGGAACTGGTTATTGTTGCCGCCCACGTAGAAATGCTGGCTGTTGTTGCCATGGCGCACCATCACCTTTTCGCCCAGCACCGGCATGATCTGCCGGACCTGCGGTAGCTGGCCAATGGCG
Organism: Pseudomonas sp. NBRC 111130; assembly: GCF_001320485.1. Lineage (NCBI taxonomy): Bacteria > Pseudomonadati > Pseudomonadota > Gammaproteobacteria > Pseudomonadales > Pseudomonadaceae > Pseudomonas > Pseudomonas sp. NBRC 111130. The sequence goes on along the minus strand of NZ_BCBG01000010.1, from coordinate 117,551 downwards.
GCGACGTCGTCGAGGGTAATCGTGCCGGCAGGTTCGCCCGGTGTGGCGGGCTTGCTGTTGAGGTAGAGGATGTTCGAGCCGAAGGCGGCCATCTGCGCCATCACCTGGCGCTTGCTGCCTTCGCCGACGGCCAGCATGACCACCACCGACGCGACCCCGATGACGATACCGAGCAGGGTCAGGGCGGTGCGAAAGCGATTCACCCACATGACCCTCCAGGCAGCCTGCAAGGCTTCGAGCAGCTCGCCTTTCCAGGCCCCGCGCAGGGTCGCGCCACGGTCGAGGCGCTGACGCAGGTCGTCGGCTTGCAATGTCTGGCGGGCAGGGCAAGGCGCCTGGTCGGTCGCGCTGTCGCTGATCATCCGGCCGTCGCGGATCTCGATCACCCGCTGGGCACGCGCCGCCACCTTGTGGTCGTGGGTGATCAGGATGATCACATGGCCCTGGCTGGCCAGTTCGTCGAGCAGCGCCATGACTTCGGTGCCGCTGTGGCTGTCGAGCGCCCCCGTGGGTTCGTCGGCGAGGATGATATGGCCGCCGTTCATCAGTGCCCGGGCGATCGACACCCGTTGCTGCTGGCCGCCCGAGAGCTGGTGCGGGCGGTTGGCGCTGCGGCTGGCCAGGCCCAGGCGGGCGAGCAGGGCGGCGGCACGGGCGTGCCGCTCGCTGGCGGGCGTGCCGGCATAGATGGCCGGCATCTCGACGTTTTCCTGGGCCGAGCCGGAGGGGATCAGGTGGTAGCCCTGGAACACGAAGCCGAACGCCTCGCGGCGCAACCAGGCCAGTTCGTCGTTGCCCAGCTCGGCCACGTGCTTGCCAGCGAAGCGGTAAATGCCCGACGTCGGGCGATCGAGGCAGCCGAGTATGTTCATCAAGGTCGACTTCCCGGACCCGGACGCACCCACGATGGCGACGAACTCGCCGGGCTGGATGCTAAGGCTGATGCCGCGCAGTACATCGACCTTGGGGCTGTCCTGGCCGCCGTAGGATTTGCGGATATCGACCAGCTCGATCAGCGGCGCAGTCATTCAGCCTCCGCTGGCGCTGGGGGCGCCCATCAGCAGTTGCTCACCTTCGCTGAGCCCGTCCAGCACTTGAACGCGCAGGCGGTCGCTGAGACCGGTGCGCACCTGGCGCTGCACCACCTTGCCGTGCGGGTCGAGCACGCGCGCGATGGACAGGCCGCCGTTGTCATCCAGCGCGGCCAGTGGCACGGTCAGGACCTGGCTGGCCTGGCCGGCGACGAAGAATACCTGGGTGGTCATGTTGGCCATCAGCGCGCCATCCGGGTTGTCGACATCGAGCAACACGGTGTACTGCACCACTTGATTGGCAGCATTGACCGGGCTGCCGCCACCCTGACTGGTCTGTTCCAGTGGTTTGGGTGGGATCGGCAGGATTTGCCGCACCTTGCTGTTCCAGCGGCGTCTGCCTCCGGACAGCGTGGTGAAGTAGGCGGTCATGCCGGGTTTTACCTTGCCGATATCCGCTTCCGAGACTTGCGCCCACACGGTCATGGGCGACAACTTGGCGATGCGCAGGATCAAGGGTGTCTGTTGCTGGGCGTTGAGGGTCTGGCCTTCGCGGGCGTCGACGGCGACCACCGTGCCATCCATCGGCGCATAGATACGCGTGTAGCCCAGTTCCGCCTCGGCGCTGCGCAGGCTGGCCTGAGCCTGGCGGATCTGTGCCTGAAACATGTCGATTCGCGCCTGGGTGACCTTGAGCTGGGCAACAGCGGCCTGGATGTCCTCATCGCGGGTAGCGCCGGCGGCGGCAAGCTCGCGCTGGCGCTTGAGCTGTCGGTCGGCCAGCTCGAACTGCGCTCGCTGTTCGGCGAGCTGGGCCTTGAGGTTGTCGATCGAGAAGCGCCCGGCGTCCAGCCGCGCCTGCTGGGTGGACGGGTCGATTTCGACCAGCAGCTGCCCCTTGCGCACCGGGTCGCCGGCTTCCACGTGCAAGGTGCGGATCTGCCCCGAGGCCTGGGCGCCCACATCTACATAACGCCGGGGCTGCAAGGTGCCCAGAGCCGTGACGCTGCTTTCGATGTCTGCCCGGGTGACCGTGACGGTAGCGAGCGGTTGCGCCCCCATGGGCAGGGTTTGCCAGGCCAGCAGGCAGCCCAGGCCAAGCAGGCCCAGGCCAGCGAGAATCAACTGGCGGCGGGTGGAGGTTAAACGGCTCATGCGGACTTCCAGCCAGGGTAGTGGTCACGCGCTGCCAATCGTGGCACGCACCGAAGTCCCAGATAAACGAAGGCTGGCCGGGTGGATTTAACCTGAACGAGAGGGTAGATGGTGTGTTGCTGAGAATAGTTATAATTTGTACTATCACAGCCCGGTATCACTCAGTCCCGCACATGGGTTGCAAGGACGATTTCAGGTGCTGTTGTGGAACATTATTATCGCGAACTGGTGAGCTTCCTGAGTGCGCGCCTGGGCAATCGCCAGGCAGCGGAGGACGTTGCCCACGATGCCTATCTGCGAGTGCTGGAACGTACCGACAGCGGGCAGATCGAGCATCCGCGAGCGTTCCTTTACCGAACCGCGCTCAACCTGGTGATCGACCGGCACCGGCGCCACCAGGTGCGTCAGGCCGAATCCCTGGATGCGCTGGATACCGATGGGCGCTTCCTCAGCGCGGAATTGCAGCAGGACCTGCAGCTCGACCAGCGCCTGGCCATGATGCAAAAGGCCCTCGATGAGCTGAGCAGTGTGTGCCGGGAGTGCTTTCTGTTGCGCAAGCTCGATGGTCTTTCTCACCAGCAGATTGCCGAGCGCCTGGGTATTTCCCGCAGCCTGGTGGAGAAGCACATCGTCAACGCCATGAAGCACTGCCGTGTGCGCATGCGGCTGTGGGAGTCCTGAATCCGCAGTGAAGGGCAGGTGAAAATTCTGTGTGATGGCCACTTGATTTCTCCCCGTTTCCCGACAACTATCTAGATTGACCCCTCCAGGCGCAGCCCTGGTGGTTGCCTGTTGCTGGCGCAGTTCGGTCAGGGAGCTGTCCCTCATTCACCTGACGGCCCAGGTCCGACAATGACAAACAAGACCCTGCGCATCCTGATAGCCGACGAGCACCCGCACCAGCGCCTGCAGCTGGAAAAACTGCTCAATGGCCTTGGCTACTACCGGATTGCCCCGGTCGAGTCCTTTGAAGAGTTGCAGCGGCTGGTGCAGTGCGCCTTGCAACCGTTCAACCTGCTGCTGGGCAATATCGAGCTGGCCAGCCATGCCGGCGTCGACCTGGCACGGTTCTGCCGGGTCAATGCGCAGATTCAGCATGCCTTGCTTTACCATTCGCAACACCTGAAAGTGCCTGTCGTGCCGCAGACCGAGCGCCAGGCCGTCAGTGTGAGCCTGCCCCAGGTACCGGATAACGAGGCACTGCAATCCTTCATGGCAATCATCGACAGCCCCGTGCTGGTCGGCAAGATTGCCCTGCCTTCCGGGCTCAAGGGTGGCCCGGTACCGCCGCGCAAGCCGAGGAACTTCGGCCACACCGTGTTCAGCCGTTGATGGCGTTGCTGGGGCAAGGCGGCGAGCATTTGCTATCCTCTTGCCCTTTGCCGATCTGCGGACCCCTGCCATGACTGCCATCGATACCGCTCGCCCGCCCCGGTTCAGCCGTAGCGACCACCGGACCCTGGGCCTGGCGGCACTGGGCGGCGCACTGGAAATCTACGATTTCATCATCTTCGTGTTCTTTGCCCTGACCCTCAGCCAGCTGTTCTTCCCGCCTCAGATGCCCGAGTGGCTGCGCTTGCTGCAGAGCTTCGGCATCTTCGTCACCGGTTACCTGGCACGGCCGTTGGGCGGCATCCTGATGGCCCACTTCGCCGACCATCTCGGGCGCAAGCGGGTGTTCAGCCTGAGCATCCTGATGATGGCCTTGCCATGCCTGCTGATCGGGGTGATGCCGACCTATGCCGACATTGGCTATGCGGCGCCGCTGATTTTGTTGGCGCTGCGCATCCTGCAGGGTGCCGCCGTAGGGGGTGAGGTGCCGAGCGCGTGGACCTTCGTCGCCGAGCATGCGCCAAACGGACGTCGTGGTTATGCGTTGGGCTTCCTGCAGGCGGGGCTGACCTTTGGCTACCTGCTGGGGGCGCTGACGGCGACAGCGCTGGCGCAAGTGTTCACGCCGCAGGAGATTCTCGATTACGCCTGGCGTTACCCATTCCTGCTCGGTGGGGTGTTTGGCGTGATCGGTGTGTGGCTGCGCCGCTGGCTCAGCGAGACCCCGGTGTTCCTGGCCTTGCGTGAGCGCCAGGAGCAACCCGTCAGGTTTCCGCTGCGGCGGGTGCTGGGCGAGCACCGCTCGGCGTTGATCCCGGCGGCACTGCTGACCTGCGTACTGACCTCCGCGGTAGTGGTACTGGTAGTGATTACCCCGACAGTCATGCAGCAACGCTTCGGCATGACGGCGGGGCATACCTTCGCCTTGAGCAGCGTGGGCATCGTCTTCCTCAATATCGGCTGTGTGCTGGCCGGGCTGCTGGTCGACCGTCTGGGCGCCTGGCGCGCACTGATGATCTACAGCGTGTTGCTGCCGTTGGGTATCGGTGCGCTGTACGCCAGCCTGGTTGGGCAGTGGGGCGTGACCTGGCTGGCCTACGCGCTGGCTGGGCTGGCCTGCGGTGTGGTGGGCGTGGTGCCGTCGGTGATGGTCGGGCTGTTCCCGGCCGAAATCCGCGTTTCAGGGATTTCCTTCACGTACAACGTGGCTTATGCCCTGTGGGCCAGCACCACGCCGCTGGCGTTGATTGCACTGATGCCGTGGAGCCCGTGGGTGTGTGTCGGTTTCTGTCTGATCATGGGCACGGTGGGGCTGTTGACTGCCTTGTATTTCGGGCGTCGTGAGCCATTGGCATTTGCTGCCGAGCCTATGCCGATCATGTGCGGTGACAAATGAGTCAGTAGGGGTGGCGGGGCGTTGAGGCAGACTTCCAGGCGGTGGTTATTGGAATAACCTATTAGCCAAATTTAACCTGGAAGGTTAATTTCTCATGGAAAAGAGAACGCCTCATTGCCCGCTGGAGCACGTACAGGCGCTTTTGAGCGCGGGCAAGGTACGTACTACTCGCGCTGCCACTCGCGGGGCGCAGGCGCTAGGGGTAGGCCCCTATGAAATGCTAAGCATCGTACGAAAGCTTTTGCCCAGTGATTTTTACAAGAGCATGACGACTTACACCGATCACCGTGTTTGGCAGGACGTCTACCGTGCTCAAACAACGGTTGGCAGGGTCTACCTCAAGTTGATGGTGGTTGACGATCTGCTCATCGTGTCTTTCAAGGAGCTGTGATATGAAATGTCCTCTGTGCGGAGGAGCGGAGCTGGTTGCTCAGTCCCAAGGCATGCCCTATCGCTACAAAGGCGAATCGACCGTCATCCCCGATGTTTTTGGTGATTACTGTCCGGCCTGTGGTGAGGCCGTCTTGAGCATGGAAGAAGCGCAGCGGATCAGCGACTTGATGTCGGCCTTCGAGCGAAGAGTCAATGCAGCCGTTGTCGATCCCTCGTTCATCGCATCCATGCGTAGAAAGTTCGACCTCGACCAGCGTGAGGCGGGTGAAATCTTCGGTGGCGGGGTCAATGCCTTCTCTCGTTATGAAAACGGCAAGACCACACCACCTGTGGCGCTGGTGAAACTGCTCAAGCTGCTGGATCGCCACCCAGAGCTGTTTGAGGAAGTGCGCACTGCCTGATGGTGCCAGGCAACAAAAAGCCCCCGGCTCCTGAAAGCCGGGGGCTTTTTTTGTTGCTGCAAGCAGCGGCCTTACATGTTCGGGTAGTTCGGCCCACCAGCGCCTTCAGGGGTGACCCAAGTGATGTTCTGGGCCGGGTCCTTGATGTCGCAGGTCTTGCAGTGTACGCAGTTCTGCGCGTTGATCTGGAAGCGCTTGCTGCCGTCTTCCTGGCTGACCACTTCGTACACGCCTGCCGGGCAGTAACGCTGGGCGGGTTCGTCGTACAGCGGCAGGTTGCTGGCGATCGGTACGTTCGGGTCGGTCAGCTTCAGGTGGCAGGGTTGCTCCTCTTCGTGGTTGGTGCTGGAGAGGAATACCGAGCTGAGCTTGTCGAAGCTGAGCTTGCCGTCCGGTTTCGGGTAGTCGATCTTCTTCGACTCGGCGGCGAGCTTGAGGCAGGCGTAGTCTGGCTTGGTGTCGTGAAGGGTGAACGGCAGCTTGCCGTTGAACCAGTTCTGGTCGACATAGTTGAAGGCGCCACCGAGCAGCGGGCCGAACTTGTGCAGTGCCGGGCCGAAGTTGCGGCTGGCGAACAGTTCTTCGTACAGCCAGCTGGCCTTGAACGCGCTCACATAGCCATCGAGCAGGTCGCCACCTTCGCGGCCGGCAGCCAGTGCGTCAGCCACTGCCTCGGCGGCGAGCATGCCGGACTTCATCGCGGTATGGCTGCCCTTGATCTTGGAGAAGTTCAGGGTGCCGAGGTCGCAACCGATCAGCGCGCCGCCGTTGAAGACCATTTTCGGCAACGAGTTCAGGCCGCCCTTGCAGATGGCGCGGGCGCCATAGCTGATGCGCTTGCCGCCTTCGAGGTACTGGCTCATCACCGGGTGGTGCTTGAGGCGCTGGAATTCATCGAATGGCGACAGGTACGGGTTGGCGTAGGAGAGGTCGACGATGAGGCCGACCACCACCTGGTTGTTTTCCAGGTGATAGAGGAACGAACCGCCGGTGTTGTCCTTGCTGGTCACGTCCAGCGGCCAGCCAGCAGTGTGCACCACCAGGCCTTGCTCGTGCTTGGCCGGGTCGATTTCCCAGATTTCCTTCAGGCCGATGCCGTAGTGCTGGACGTCGGCTTCGCTGTCGAGGTTGAAGCGCTTGATCAGCTGCTTGCCGATATGGCCGCGGCAGCCTTCGGCGAACAGGGTGTACTTGGCACGCAGTTCCATGCCCGGGGTGTACAGGCCGTCCTTGGGATTGCCTTCGCGGTCGACACCCAGGTCGCCGGTGATGATGCCGCGAACCACGCCGTTTTCGTCGAACAGCGCTTCCTGGGCGGCGAAGCCCGGGTAGATTTCCACGCCCAGGTTTTCGGCCTGCTGGGCCAGCCAGCGGCACAGGTTGCCCAGGGAAATGATGTAGTTGCCGTGGTTGTGCATGGTCTTGGGCACGAACAGGTCGGGGACCTTGGTCGAGCTGTCGGCACTTTTCAGCACATAGATATCGTCGCGCTTCACTTCGGTGTTGAGCGGCGCGCCAAGTTCCTTCCAGTCGGGGAACAGCTCGTTCAGGGCGCGGGGTTCGAACACCGCGCCTGAGAGAATATGAGCACCTATTTCGGAGCCTTTTTCCACCACGCAGACGCTGATCTCGCTACCGGCTTCGGCGGCCTTCTGCTTCAGGCGGCAGGCGGCGGACAAGCCCGCAGGGCCTGCGCCGACGATGACCACGTCGAATTCCATGTATTCGCGTTCCACAGGTTCTCTCCTACTCATCAAGGCTCGTGCTGTTGCTTTGTCTTATGGGTGCTTGCGTGCAGCGGCGCTTCACTGGCGCGAAACTGTAGCTACGCAAAGGGCGGACTACACCGTTTTGTCTTGGCGCGCATTATATCTACACCACTTGGCGGGTCCAATACAAACGTTTGTTTGAATTTGCCGGAGCCCAGTAAAATCACTGGAACGCGGCTGGAAGGTGACCGATTTGCCGTATTGACCGGATTGGGTGTTGCGGTCAAGATACGAGCGGTTTTACGTTCGCCGTAGGCTTGCAGCCGGGCGCAGGTACACCTCTAAAGACCAGGTGTGGAGCAGGGTTTTGCGGCCTTTGGCCGGTTTGTAGTGGAGTTTACACGCCACCACAGAAAATGACCCGTGGGTATTTGCCGCAACAGTCGCGACAAGACTGTTCGGTCAGCATGAAGTTTGCCCCTCCCGGTACGTTTTCAGAGGTGCCCTTGTACCCACGCGCATCGCCGGGCTCTGCCCCAGGCGACTATCTATTCACCGGAGAGTAACGAGGAATCCATGAAGGTTCTTGTAGCTGTCAAACGAGTGGTCGACTACAACGTCAAGGTTCGCGTCAAGGCGGACAACTCCGGCGTCGACCTTGCTAACGTCAAGATGTCCATGAACCCCTTCTGCGAAATCGCCGTCGAAGAAGCCGTCCGCCTGAAGGAAAAGGGCGTGGCGACCGAGATCGTCGTGGTTTCCGTTGGCCCGACCACCGCCCAGGAGCAACTGCGTACCGCCCTGGCCCTGGGTGCCGATCGCGCCATCCTGGTCGAAGCCGCTGACGAGCTGAATTCCCTGGCCGTGGCCAAGGCGCTGAAAGCCGTTGTCGACAAGGAGCAGCCTCAGCTGGTCATCCTCGGCAAGCAAGCCATCGACAGTGACAACAACCAGACCGGCCAGATGCTGGCCGCGCTGACCGGCTTCGCCCAGGGCACCTTCGCCTCCAAGGTCGAAGTCGCTGGCGACAAGCTGAACGTCACTCGCGAAATCGACGGCGGCCTGCAGACCGTTTCGCTGAACCTGCCGGCCATCGTCACCACCGACCTGCGCCTGAACGAGCCACGCTACGCGTCGCTGCCGAACATCATGAAGGCCAAGAAGAAACCGCTGGAAACCCTCACTCCAGACGCGCTGGGCGTTTCCCTCGCCTCCACCAACAAGACCCTGAAAGTCGAAGCGCCGGCTGCACGCAGCGCTGGCATCAAGGTCAAATCGGTGGCCGAACTGGTCGAGAAGCTGAAGAACGAAGCGAAGGTAATCTAAATGACTATCCTGGTTGTCGCTGAATACGAGAACGGTGCCGTAGCCCCGGCCACCCTGAACACCGTCGCCGCTGCCGCCAAGATCGGTGGTGATATCCATGTACTGGTCGCGGGCGCAAATGTCGGTGGCGTCGCCGAAGCCGCCGCCAAGATCGCTGGCGTTGCCAAGGTGCTGGTTGCCGATAACGCCGCCTACGCCCATGTGCTGCCGGAAAACGTCGCGCCGCTGATCGTCGAGCTGGCCAAGGGTTACAGCCACGTACTGGCTCCGGCCACCACCAATGGCAAGAACATCCTGCCACGCGTCGCTGCGCTGCTGGACGTGGACCAGATCTCCGAGATCATCTCGGTCGAGTCCGCCGATACCTTCAAGCGCCCGATCTACGCCGGTAACGCCATTGCCACCGTGCAATCGAGCGCCGCCATCAAGGTCATCACTGTGCGTACCACTGGTTTCGACGCCGTGGCCGCCGAAGGTGGTTCGGCTGCCGTGGAGGCTGTCAGCGCTGCGCACAACGCGGGTATCTCGGCCTTCGTTGGCGAAGAGCTGGCCAAGTCCGACCGCCCAGAGCTGACCGCTGCCAAGATCGTCGTGTCCGGCGGCCGTGGCATGGGCAACGGTGACAACTTCAAGCACCTGTACAGCCTGGCCGACAAGCTCGGCGCTGCTGTCGGTGCCTCGCGCGCCGCGGTCGACGCAGGCTTCGTGCCGAACGACATGCAGGTCGGCCAGACCGGCAAGATCGTCGCACCTCAGCTGTACATCGCCGTTGGTATTTCCGGCGCGATCCAGCACCTGGCGGGCATGAAGGACTCCAAGGTGATCGTCGCGATCAACAAGGATGAAGAAGCACCGATCTTCCAGGTGGCCGATTACGGCCTGGTTGCCGACCTCTTCGAGGCCGTTCCAGAGCTGGAAAAGCTGGTCTGATCCGCCTGCTTCACTTATAAAGAAGCCCGGCCCTCGCACTGAGGGCCGGGCTTTTTTGTTGCAGGGCAAGGAGTGAAGGATGGTATTGCGCGAAGCGGGCAGGGTGCTGGCATGCATGGTGGCGCTGCTGTCGCCGACGGTGATGGCGGCAGGCAAATGCGAGCGCCTGGTGGCCACTGGCAGCCCGGACGCACCACCCTATTCCTGGCAGGACCCGCTCGACCCGAAACACCTGGTTGGCGCCAATGTCGACCTGTTGCGCCAGGTCCTCGGCGAATTGGGCGTGAAAGTCGAGGTGCTCAGTGCCGGTCGGCGCGATCAGGCGCTGGAGGAGGTGCGCAGCGGGCGCATGGATTTGCTGCTCGACACCCCCATGCAAGTGGAGCAGTTGACTGCGCTGGACTACATCCATCCGCCGTTGCAGCTCAATGAATACCTGGTTTGGACCCGCCACGATGCCACGCTGGAGTTCGACGGCCCGGCAGACCTGGCCAGGTATCAGGGCAGCCTCTCCGAACGCGCGCGCCTGACGCCGGCATTCACCGCTTTCGCCAAGGCCCAGTTGAAGCTGGATCCGGCGCAGAACCTCACCCAGGCCTTCCAGAAACTGGTGCTGGGCCAGGTCGATTATGTGCTGGCCGGGCGCTACTCGGGCATGGCAATGACCCAGAGCCTGGGCATGAGCAATAACCTCATCGCCCGCGGCTTGCCGGTCGACCGCCCAGGCCTGTACCTGGCCGTGTCGCATAATTCGGCTTGCAATGATGCGTGGCTGCGTGGGCAATTGGCGAAAAAACTGACAGAATTGCCGGTCTCCGGTGCGTCCGAAGCCGTGCTGCAGCGTAATGTCGAGCGCTGGAAAGCGCAGATGCAAGTGCAGGCGGACGCCCCAAAACATTAGGAAGAGTGTGTGAGAACCCAATCCCTTATCCTGGCCGTGGCCATGCTCGGCCTGGCAGGCTGCGCCAACGACCCGGCGCCCAATGAGCAGATGCGCATTACCGAGCAGGCGCTGGAGCAGGCCAAGGCAGTTGGTGCCAGCGACCAGGTCGAGGCGCTCAAGCTGGCCGAAGACAAGTTCGCCCGGGCCAAGACCAACATGCTGACCGAAGACTACCGTGACGCACGCATGCGTGCCGAGCAGGCCGAACTGGACGCCCGCCTGGCCGAGGCTCAGGTGCTGAACCAGAAGAGCGAGGAGCAGCTTCAGTTGCTGCAGTCGCGGGTCAAGCGCTTGCGCAAGCAGTTGGAGGTGCAGCCATGATCAACCTCAATGCGAAAGCCGTACTGGCACTGCTGGTGCTGTCGGCTGGCTTGCAGGGCTGTGCCAGCCAGCGCAGTGGGGCGGCGCTGGATGATGCGACGGTGGCCTTCCAGAAGGTCAAGGACGATGCCGACGTACTGCGCAGCGCCCCGCGTGACGTGCTTCGTGCCGGTGAATCGCTGTCCCGCGCCGAGCGCCTCTCCGGCTACATTGGTACGGGCAGCGACGTGCGCCACTATGCCTACCTGAGCCAGCGCTACAGTGAGATCGCCAGCGAGCATGCCAAGCTGGCGCTGAGCGAGGAGCGTCGGGCCAAGCTCGACCTTGAGCGCCAGCGTCTCCAGCTTGCCTTGCGAGAAGCCAAATTGGCCAGTGTGCAGCAGCAGGGCAAGTGGGTGGAGAACCAGATTGCCGCATTGGCCTCGGAGCAGGCCGACCGAGGTCTGGTGATGACCCTGAGCGATGTGCTGTTCGATACCGGCAGTGCCGACCTGAAGAACTCGGCCAGCCGCACCGTGCTCAAGCTGGTGCAGTTCCTCCAGCTCAATCCGCGCCGCGTGGTGCGGATCGAAGGCTATACCGACAGCACTGGCGCGCCTGAGGACAACCTCAAGCTGTCGCGCGATCGTGCCCAGTCGGTGGCTGACATGCTGGTCGACCTGGGGATCGATGAGAAGCGCATGCAGGTCGAAGGTTATGGCGACCAATACCCGATCGAGGCCAATGCGTCGGAGCGGGGCAGGGCGCAGAACCGCCGGGTGGAAATCGTCTTCTCTGACGATAAGGGCAGGCTTGCGCCAGCACGCTGACTTCGAAACACCAAGGGCCGCTTAGCGGCCCTTTTCGCGAGTGCGGGTCGGTCCTGAGGTTAATCATTTAGATGGTGGTCACACACTGTATTGTTGACTTACTTGCCATCTGTCCCAGTACACTTTGCAACTGTTACGGTATGCTCTACCGTCAGTAAGTCGTACAAGAACAACAGGCCGCCTGCGCATCGAGATACCGCCATGACCAACCTGCTGCTGTACCAGCGCATCGCCCAGCAACTGGCCGATGACATCCGTCGCGGTGTCTATCAGCCAGGTGAGCGCGTACCGTCCGTGCGCAAGATGAGTGCCCAGCTCAACGTCAGCCATGCCACGGTGTTGCAGGCCTACGCCAATCTCGAGGATCAGGGTTTGATCCGGGCCCGGCCGCAGTCGGGCTACTATGTGCACCAGACCCCCGCCCTGACTGCGCAGACCCCGGATATCGCTCGCGTCGAACGCCCTGGGCTGGTTACCCGGGCCAGCATCATTCAGCAGGTGCTGACCGAGGCGCGTCGCGATGGTGTGTTCCCGTTCGGTGCCGCCGTGCCGCACGTCGACTACCTGCCGGTGCGTGCGCTGCATCAGCAGATCGCCAAGGTCACCCGCTTTCACAGCCCTCGTGCCTTCAGCTATATGTTCAGCCCTGGCTTCGAGCCACTGCGCAGGCAGATCGCAATCCGCATGCGCGATGCCGGTGTGCTGGTCGACCCGCGTGAGGTGATCGTCACACATGGTTGTGTCGATGCCTTGCAGATGTCGCTGCGGGTACTGACCCGCCCGGGGGACCTGATCGCAGCCGAGTCGCCTACCTATTACGGGCTGTTGCAGTTGGCGGACCTGCTGGGGCTGAAGGTCATCGAAATCCCCAGTGACCCGTCCACTGGCATCAGCCTTGAAGCATTGCAGTTGGCCGCCAACCAGTGGTCGATCAAGGCCTTGGTGCTCACCACGCGCCTGAGCAATCCGCTGGGTGGTACGGTGCCTGAGGAGCGACAGAAACAGTTGCTGCGCCTGGCGTCGGACTTCGATATCCAGATCGTCGAAGACGACATCTATGGCGAGTTGATGTTCGAGCAGGGCAAGACCAAGGCGCTCAAGGCCTTCGACCGGCTGGACCGGGTCATCTATTGCTCGAGCTTTTCCAAGACCCTTTCGCCCGGGGTGCGGGTTGGCTGGATGGTGGCAGGGCGTTACCAGGATGAAATCCAGCGCCTGCAGACCTTCACCACTCATTCTGCGTGCAGCGTGACGCAGATGGGCGTGGCGGCGTACCTGGAGAACGGTGGCTACGACCGGCACCTGCGCTATATCCGCCAGGAGTACCGCAAGAACCTCAGCGCCTACCAGCTGGCGGTGCAGCAGCACTTCCCGGAGGGCACCCAGATGACCCGGCCAACCGGCGGTTTCATCCTCTGGGTCAGCCTGCCGGGGCGGGTCAATACCCAAGAGTTGCATGTGCGTGCGCTGGAGCAGGGCATCAGTATCGCGCCCGGGTTGATCTTCAGTAACACCGAACAGTTCAACCATTGCATCCGGCTCAACTGTGGCATTCCATGGAACAAGGAGGCCGAGCGAGCGGTTATCACGCTTGGCCTGTTGGCCCAGCAATTATGCAGAGAATCGCAGTCCTCACTTTTGTAGGCTTGCCAGCGGCGGGCGGAACGGGGAGCATACGCACTTTTCCAGCCCCGTCTGCCTGTCGATCTCCATGAACCTGTTGCGTAGCGCTGCCCTGCTTATCTGTATTGCCCCGTTCTACCTGCCTTGTGGTGTGGTTCAGGCTGCCCAGCCTGCTGGCCAGGTGCAGGCGGGGCAGGGCAAGGCAGCAGGCAAGGTGCCAGCGAAGCCGGCAGCAAAGGCCAAGCCGGCCGCCAGCAAGGCCAAAGCCAAAGTCAAAGCCAAGCCGGTCAGCAAGGCGGTCACGCAGCCGTTGCCCAAGGCCAGGCTGGACTTGAGCCTGCCGACCGACATGGTCAACAATCTCGAGCCTGAAGTCGGCGATCCAACGACTCGTCGCAAGCCGTTGCTACCCGCCATGTTCGCGGAAAAACCGGAATCCAGCGACAGTCCGTTCCAGCTCAATGGCCGTTTGATCAGCAACGAGATGCAGCTGCAGCTGCGCAACGATAGTCGCCACGATGTGGAAGGTGCGGCAATCGATTTCCAGTTCCGCAATTGATCAGGCGCAACTGACTGCTGGGTCACGGCAGATTTCATCGGGCCAGCAATTTCAAACGTATGTTTGAGCGGTTACTATCCAGGGACGTTCGTCCCGTTTTGTTCCAGGGAGTCCTGATTCAGCCATGAAGTGTCGTGAGGGTTGTGGTGCCTGCTGCATCGCCCCATCCATCAGCTCGGCGATGCCGCGCATGCCTCAGGGCAAGCCGGCGGGCGAGCGCTGCCTGCACCTGACGCCTGAAAACCTTTGTGACCTGTTCGGCAAGCCCGAGCGGCCGGCGGTGTGCGGTGGGTTCAAGGCCGATATCGAGGTGTGCGGCAGTAACCGCGACGAGGCAATCAGGATTCTGGGCTGGTGGGAGCAGATAACGGCGGCGTGAGAGGCTGGATCTTCGACAACAAGGATAAACATGATGAGATCGTTCAAGCGTATTGCACTGCTGTGTGGCATGGGTGTCCTGATGGCGCCGGCTGCCTGGGCCGAGAACTGGCAGGTGGCCAAGGACGAGGAGGGTATCAAGGTCTCGCTCAGTGAGGTGCCGGGCTCCAAGTACAAGGCCTACCAGGGCGTGACCGTCATCAAGGCGCCATTGGCCAAGGTGCAGGCGCTGCAGGAGGATGCGGCAGGGGCTTGCTCGTGGATTCACGAATGCAAGTCACAAAAGCTGCTCAAGCACGAAGGCGACCAGAGCTGGACCTATACCCAGTTCAATACGCCGTGGCCGGTGACGCCCCGGGACTCGGTGTTGCACGTGACCACGGTCAAGGGGGCGGATGGCAGCTTGACGCGAAACCTCAAAGAAGAGCCAACGTATATCCCGGAAGAAAAGGGCTTTGTGCGGGTGGCGAAGGTGGAAGGTTTCTGGAAGCTGGTGCCCAAGGGTGACAGTACCGAAGTGACTTACCAGGTGCACACCGAGCCGGGCGGCAGCGTGCCGTCGATGATCGCCAACAAGTTCGTGGTCGATTCGCCGTTCAATACCCTCAAGGCGCTGCGCGAGCGGGCCGAGAAGAACTGAAGCCTGGCGCGGTTCATGTGGGAGCGGGCGTGCCCGCGAAACAGGCGATGCAGTGCATCGCACCGGCTTTGCCGGTGTTCGCGGGCTCGCCCGCTCCCACAGAGTCTGCGAAAGCGTTCAGATTTTGAACAATAAAAAAGGCTGCCCGAGGGCAGCCTTTTGCGTTCGGCTGGTAAGGCTTACTTGCGGTCCTTCAGTTCGACGATGTCGCGCTGCAGTTCGCCGGTGTAGAGCTGGCGAGGGCGGCCGATCTTATACGGGCTGGAGAGCATTTCTTTCCAGTGCGAGATCCAGCCCACGGTGCGTGCCAGGGCGAAGATCACGGTGAACATGCTGGTCGGAATGCCGATCGCCTTCAGGATGATGCCCGAGTAGAAGTCGACGTTCGGGTACAACGAGCGCTCGATGAAGTACGGATCGGTCAGGGCGATCTCTTCCAGGCGCATGGCCAGTTCCAGCTGCGGATCGTTCTTGATGCCCAGCTCGCCCAGGACTTCGTCACAGGTCTTCTTCATCACGGTGGCGCGCGGGTCACGGTTCTTGTAAACGCGGTGACCGAAGCCCATCAGCTTGAACGGGTCGTTCTTGTCCTTGGCCTTGGCGATGTACTTGTCGATGTTCGAGACATCGCCAATTTCATCGAGCATGGTCAGCACCGCTTCGTTCGCGCCGCCGTGGGCCGGGCCCCACAGTGCGGCGATGCCGGCAGCGATACAGGCGAACGGGTTGGCACCCGAGGAGCCTGCCAGGCGCACGGTCGAGGTGGAGGCGTTCTGCTCGTGGTCGGCGTGGAGGATGAAGATCCGGTCCATTGCCTTGGCCAGTACCGGGCTGATCGGTTTGATCTCGCACGGAGTGTTGAACATCATGTGCAGGAAGTTTTCCGCGTACGACAAGTCGTTGCGCGGGTACATCATCGGCTGGCCCATGGAGTACTTGTAAACCATTGCGGCCAGGGTCGGCATCTTGGCGACCAGGCGCACCGCGGAGATTTCGCGGTGTTGCGGGTTATTGATGTCCAGGGAGTCGTGGTAGAACGCCGAGAGGGCGCCGACCACGCCGCACATCACCGCCATCGGGTGTGCGTCACGGCGGAAACCGTTGAAGAAGGACTTCAGCTGTTCGTGAACCATGGTGTGGTTCTTGACGGTGCTGACGAACTGGGCCTTCTGCTCGGCATTCGGCAATTCGCCGTTGAGCAGCAGGTAGCAGGTTTCCAGGTAATCCGATTGCTCGGCGAGCTGTTCGATCGGGTAGCCGCGGTGCAGCAGCACGCCCTTGTCGCCGTCGATATAGGTGATCTTCGACTCGCACGAGGCAGTCGCCATGAAACCAGGATCGAAGGTGAAGTGACCAGTGGCCCCCAACCCGCGGACGTCGATTACATCAGGACCAACGGTGCCGGTTAAAATGGGCAGCTCGACGGGGGCAGCGCCCTCGATGACCAACTGCGCTTTTTTGTCAGCCATGTGGCCTCCTATTAATGCTTGAAATCATCAGACAGCCCCCCACGCAGGGCCCGCACCACTATAGAGAAGTAAATTCGAATGTCAATTTGCCTAAAGGCTGGTTGAAACGGCCTTCGAGGCCTGATTTTTCACGAAATTCTCGCCCATTTACGCCTTTTGTTCGCTAAAGGCAATCCGCTATTTGGGCTACCCCGTCACGTTGTCATAAGCAGCCTAACTGTCTATACTCGGCACCCGACTCCCATGGGCTTGCAAGCCCGAACTGCTGGGGTCGCCGTTCCCTGGGTGGTGGGTACCTGACCAGTACACTTACCAACAACTTTGCCCTGATTCGCTAGGGGCTCTTCAGTGTGAAAAAAGCCGTGAAAAGCCAACGACCTGTAAACCTAGACCTAAGGACCATCAAGCTTCCTGTCACTGCGTACACGTCCATTCTGCACCGTATCTCCGGCGTCATCCTATTCCTCGGCCTTGCCATCATGCTTTATGCACTGGGCAAGTCGCTGGGTTCCGAGGAAGGCTTCGGTGAGGTCAAGGCGTGTCTGACCAGCCCGCTGGCCAAGTTCGTGACCTGGGGCCTGCTGTCCGCCCTGCTTTATCACCTCGTGGCAGGTGTACGCCACCTGATCATGGACATGGGCATCGGTGAGACGCTGGAAGGCGGCAAGCTGGGCTCGAAAATCGTGATCGTCATCTCCGTGGTGCTGATCGTTCTGGTGGGAGTTTGGGTATGGTAACCAATGTCACGAACCTGTCGCGTTCGGGCCTCTATGACTGGATGGCGCAGCGCGTATCGGCGGTCGTTCTCGCGGCTTACTTCATTTTCCTGATCGGCTACGTGGTCTGCCACCCAGGCATCGACTACACCCAGTGGCATGGTCTGTTCTCCAATAACGCGATGCGGATCTTCAGTCTGCTGGCCCTGGTTGCCCTTGGCGCTCACGCCTGGGTCGGCATGTGGACCATCGCCACCGACTACCTGACGCCGATGTCGTTCGGCAAGTCGGCGACTGCGATTCGTTTCCTGTTCCAGGCGGTATGCGGCGTTGCGATGTTCGCTTACTTCGTCTGGGGTGTGCAGATTCTCTGGGGTATCTGATCCATGGCTAGCATTCCAACCATTTCCTTCGACGCCATCATCATCGGTGGCGGCGGTGCCGGCATGCGCGCAGCGCTGCAGCTGGCCCAGGGCGGTCACAAGACTGCCGTAGTCACCAAGGTCTTCCCGACCCGTTCGCACACTGTATCCGCCCAGGGCGGCATCACCTGCGCCATCGCTTCGGCCGACCCGAACGACGACTGGCGCTGGCACATGTACGATACCGTCAAGGGTTCCGACTACATCGGTGACCAGGACGCTATCGAATACATGTGTCAGGAAGGCCCGGCTGCGGTCTTCGAGCTGGACCACATGGGCCTGCCGTTCTCCCGTACCGAAACCGGCCGCATCTACCAGCGCCCGTTCGGTGGCCAGTCCAAGGACTTCGGTAAAGGTGGCCAGGCCGCCCGTACCTGTGCTGCATCCGACCGTACCGGTCACGCGCTGCTGCACACCCTGTACCAGGGCAACCTCAAGGCCGGCACCACCTTCCTCAACGAGTACTACGCCGTTGACCTGGTGAAGAACCAGGACGGCGCATTCGTGGGTGTGATCGCGATCTGCATCGAAACCGGCGAAACCCTGTACATCAAGTCCAAGGCCACCGTACTGGCCACTGGCGGTGCCGGCCGTATCTACGCCTCCACCACCAACGCCCTGATCAACACCGGTGACGGTATCGGCATGGCCCTGCGTGCAGGCGTACCGGTACAGGACATCGAAATGTGGCAGTTCCACCCGACCGGCATCGCCGGCGCCGGTGTACTGGTCACCGAAGGTTGCCGCGGTGAAGGTGGCTACCTGATCAACGCCCACGGCGAGCGCTTCATGGAGCGTTACGCGCCGAACGCGAAGGACCTGGCCGGCCGCGACGTGGTCGCCCGTTCCATGGTCAAGGAAATCATCGCCGGCAACGGTGTGGGCCCGAACAAGGACCACGTACTGCTGAAGCTGGACCACCTGGGCGAGGAAGTGCTGCACAGCCGCCTGCCAGGCATCTGCGAACTGTCCAAGACCTTCGCCCACGTCGACCCGGTCGTCGCGCCGGTCCCGGTCGTTCCGACCTGCCACTACATGATGGGCGGCGTTGCCACCAACATTCATGGCCAGGCCATCACCATGGACGCCGAAGGCAAGGACCAGATCATTCCAGGCCTGTTCGCCGTAGGTGAAGTGGCGTGCGTATCGGTACACGGTGCCAACCGCCTGGGCGGCAACTCGCTGCTCGACCTGGTGGTGTTCGGCCGTGCCGCCGGCCTGCACCTGGAGAAGTCGCTGAGCGAAGGCGTGGAATACCGCGACGCCAGCGATACCGATATCGATGTGGCCCTGAACCGCCTGAACAAGCTCAACGAGCGTACTTTCGGTGAAGACGTTGCCAGCCTGAAGCGTGAGCTGCAGAGCTGCATGCAGAACTACTTCGGTGTATTCCGTACTGGCGAATACATGCAGAAGGGTATCGAGCAGCTGGCTGGCCTGCGTGAGCGCATCGCCAACGTCAAGATCAACGACAAGTCCCAGGCCTTCAACACCGCGCGTATCGAAGCGCTGGAGCTGCAGAACCTGCTGGAAGTCGCCGAAGCTACCGCCATTGCGGCCGAAGCCCGTAAAGAGTCCCGCGGCGCTCACGCCCGTGAAGACTTCGAAGACCGTGACGACGAAAACTGGCTGTGCCACACCCTGTACTACCCGGGTGAGAAGCGCGTCGCCAAGCGTGGTGTCAACTTTGCGCCGAAGACTGTTCCAGCCTTCGAACCAAAAGTCCGGACTTACTAAGGGTGGCTGCTATGTTGAAAGTCGAAGTTTATCGTTACAACCCGGACACCGACTCGGCGCCCAAGATGGAGTCGTTCGACGTCGATACCGGTGGCAAGGACCTGATGGTGCTGGACGTGCTGGCGCTGATCAAGGAAAAGGACGAGGGCTTCTCGTACCGTCGCTCCTGCCGCGAAGGCGTTTGCGGTTCCGATGGCATGAACATGAACGGCAAGAACGGCCTGGCCTGCATCACCCCGCTGTCGGGCGTGGTCAAGGGCAACAAGCTGGTTCTGCGTCCACTGCCAGGCCTGCCGGTCATTCGTGACCTGGTGGTCGACATGAGCATCTTCTACAAGCAATACGAGAAGGTGAAGCCGTTCCTGCAGAACGATACGCCGGCTCCGGCCATCGAGCGTCTGCAGTCGCCGGAAGACCGTGACAAGCTGGACGGTCTGTACGAGTGCATCCTGTGCGCCTGCTGCTCGACCTCCTGCCCGTCGTTCTGGTGGAACCCGGACAAGTTCCTGGGCCCGGCCGCTCTGCTGCAGGCCTACCGTTTCCTGGCCGACAGCCGTGACACCAAGACCCAGGAGCGCCTGGCGTCCCTGGATGACCCGTTCAGCGTATTCCGCTGCCGCGGGATCATGAACTGCGTCAACGTTTGCCCGAAGGGTCTGAACCCGACCAAGGCAATCGGTCACGTACGTAACATGCTGCTGCAAAGCGGCACCTGATACAAAGCGTTGTAACTGCAGTAAGCCGAGGTGCGGGCGCTGAGCCCGCACTGAGGTAAAACCTGAGCAAGGACCCAAAAAGCCCGCGCTCGATACCTATGAAGATATGAGACCAGCAGGGGCTTTCCGGGCTGGTACCCGGAAAATCAGCAGGATCCAAGTGGCGTGGTTCAGTCGCTTTATTTGGACTTTTCCAGGTTTGCTGTGGCTCTCGCCGATCAGTCCCCTAACCGAGGGTGACCAAGCATGCAAGAAAGCGTGATGCAGCGCATGTGGGATAGCGCCCACCTTTCAGGTGGTAACGCTGCATATGTGGAAGAGCTCTACGAGCTCTACCTGCACGACCCTAACGCTGTGCCAGAAGAGTGGCGCACTTACTTCCAGAAGTTGCCAGCCGACGGCAGCACCGCTACCGATGTATCGCACTCGACGATCCGCGACCATTTCGTACTGCTGGCAAAGAACCAGCGCCGCGCACAACCGGTTTCCGCCGGGAGCGTGAGCACAGAACACGAGAAGAAGCAGGTTGAAGTTCTGCGACTGATCCAGGCCTATCGTATGCGCGGCCATCAGGCTGCCAAGCTCGACCCGTTGGGGTTGTGGCAGCGACCTGCGCCTGTAGACCTGTCGATCAATCACTACGGCTTGACCAATGCCGATCTTGATACGACCTTCCGTGCCGGCGACCTGTTCATCGGCAAAGAGGAGGCGAGCCTACGCGAGATCTTCGAGGCGCTCCAGAAGACATATTGTCGCACCATTGGCGCCGAGTTCACCCACATCGTCGATTCCGAGCAGCGCAGCTGGTTCCAGCAGCGTCTGGAAAGCGTGCGCGGCCGTCCGGAGTTCTCGGTCGACGTGCAGACGCACCTGCTCGAGCGCGTGACCGCCGGTGAAGGTCTCGAGAAGTACCTGGGCACCAAGTATCCGGGCACCAAGCGTTTCGGCCTCGAGGGCGGCGAAAGCCTGATCCCGATGCTGGACGAGATGATCCAGCGCTCCGGCTCCTACGGCACCAAGGAAGTCGTGATCGGCATGGCCCACCGCGGCCGTCTGAACGTTTTGGTCAACACCTTCGGCAAGAACCCGCGCGAGCTGTTCGACGAGTTCGAAGGCAAGAAGATGAACGAGCTGGGCTCCGGTGACGTGAAGTATCACCAGGGCTTCTCCTCCAACGTGATGACCCCAGGTGGCGAAGTGCACCTGGCCATGGCGTTCAACCCGTCCCACCTGGAAATCGTCTCGCCAGTGGTGGAGGGTTCGGTGCGCGCCCGTCAGGACCGTCGCAACGACACCGTGGGTGACAAGGTTCTGCCGATCTCGATCCACGGCGACGCTGCGTTCGCTGGCCAGGGCGTGGTCATGGAAACCTTCCAGATGTCGCAGACCCGCGGTTTCAAGACCGGCGGTACCGTGCACATCGTGATCAACAACCAGGTCGGTTTCACCATCAGCAACCCGCTGGACGCACGTTCCACCGAGTATGCAACCGATGTCGCCAAGATGATTCAGGCGCCGATCCTGCACGTTAACGGTGACGATCCGGAAGCCGTGCTGTTCGTGACCCAGCTGGCTATCGATTACCGCATGCAGTTCAAGCGTGACGTGGTCATCGACCTGGTCTGCTACCGTCGTCGCGGCCACAACGAGGCCGACGAGCCGAACGGCACCCAGCCGCTGATGTACCAGCAGATCTCCAAGCAGCGCACCACCCGTGAGCTGTATGCCGATTCGCTGATCCAGGCCGGTCGCATCGACGCTGAGCGCGCTCAGGCCAAGATCGACGAGTACCGCAACGCCCTGGACAACGGCCTGCACGTGGTGAAGAGCCTGGTCAAGGAGCCGAACCGCGAGCTGTTCGTCGACTGGCGTCCATACCTGGGCCATGCCTGGACTGCACGTCACGATACCCGCTTCGATCTCAAGACCCTGCAGGACCTGTCGGCCAAGCTGCTGGAACTGCCGGAAGGCTTCGTCGTCCAGCGTCAGGTCGCGAAGATCTACGAAGATCGCCAGAAGATGCAGGCCGGCGGCTTGCCGATCAACTGGGGTTATGCAGAGACCATGGCCTACGCCACTCTGCAGTTCGAAGGTCACCCGATCCGCATGACCGGCCAGGACATCGGTCGTGGCACCTTCTCGCACCGTCATGCGGTGCTGCACAACCAGAAGGACGCGAGCACCTACGTACCGCTGAAGAACCTGTTCCCGGGCCAGCCGCGTTTCGAACTGTACGACTCCTTCCTGTCGGAAGAGGCGGTATTGGCGTTCGAATACGGCTACTCGACCACCACGCCGAACGCGCTGGTGATCTGGGAAGCTCAGTTCGGCGACTTCGCCAACGGTGCCCAGGTGGTGATCGACCAGTTCATCACCAGCGGCGAGCACAAGTGGGGCCGCCTGTGCGGTCTGACCATGCTGCTGCCACACGGTTATGAAGGGCAGGGGCCGGAGCACTCCTCCGCGCGTCTGGAGCGTTACCTGCAGCTGTGCGCCGAGCACAACATCCAGGTCTGCGTACCGACCACTCCGGCACAGATCTACCACCTGCTGCGTCGTCAGGTCATCCGTCCGCTGCGCAAGCCGCTGATCGTGCTGACGCCGAAGTCGCTGCTGCGCCACAAGCTGGCCGTCTCGACCCTGGAAGACCTGGCCGAAGGCTCGTTCCAGACCGTGATCCCGGAGATCGACAGCCTCGATCCGGCCAAGGTCGAACGTCTGATCCTGTGCGGCGGCAAGGTGTACTACGACCTGCTGGAAAAACGCCGTGCCGAAGGCCGCGAAGACATCGCGATCCTGCGTCTGGAGCAGCTGTATCCGTTCCCTGAGGACGACCTGGTCGAAATCCTGGCGCAATACACCAACCTCAAGCATGCGGTCTGGTGCCAGGAAGAACCGATGAACCAGGGCGCCTGGTACAGCAGTCAGCACCACATGCGCCGTATCCTGGGCCGCCATAACAAGGCACTGGTCCTGGAATACGCCGGCCGCGACGCTTCCGCCGCGCCAGCCTGTGGTTACGCATCGAAGCACGCCGAGCAGCAAGAAAAACTGCTGCAAGACGCCTTCACTGTTTAATGCCTTCGCGCACCTGAAACCGAATTTAAGGAAACACAGATAATGGCTATCGAGATCAAAGCCCCAACCTTCCCGGAATCGGTTGCCGATGGCACCGTTGCCACCTGGCACAAGCAGCCGGGCGATGCCGTCAAGCGTGACGAGCTGATCGTCGACATCGAGACCGACAAGGTCGTCCTGGAAGTGCTGGCCACCGCCGATGGCGTGCTGGGCGCCATCGTCAAGGGCGAGGGCGACACCGTCCTGTCCGACGAAGTGCTGGGTTCGATCGTTGAAGGTGGTGCTGCTGCCGCTGCCCCAGCAGCTGCTCCGGCCGCCGCTGCCCCGGCTGCCGCTGCTACTGCCGATGCTGGCGAAGATGACCCGATCGCTGCACCTGCCGCACGCAAGCTGGCCGAAGAAAACGCTATCGACCTGGCTACCGTTGCCGGCACCGGCAAAGGCGGGCGCATCACCAAGGAAGACGTTGTCGCCGCCGTCGCCAACAAGAAGTCGGCCCCGGCCCCGGCGGCCAAGCCGGCTGCTGCCGCCGCTGCTGCCCCGGTTGTCGTTGCCGCTGGCGACCGCACCGAGAAGCGTGTGCCGATGACCCGTCTGCGCGCCAAGATCGCCGAGCGTCTGGTCGAAGCCCAGTCGAACATGGCCATGCTGACCACCTTCAACGAAGTCGACATGACCGAAGTCATG
The DNA here is from genome assembly GCF_001320485.1 of Pseudomonas sp. NBRC 111130. Taxonomy (NCBI): domain Bacteria; kingdom Pseudomonadati; phylum Pseudomonadota; class Gammaproteobacteria; order Pseudomonadales; family Pseudomonadaceae; genus Pseudomonas; species Pseudomonas sp. NBRC 111130. Next base: position 93,780 of record NZ_BCBG01000010.1, on the reverse strand, counting down.
GCCCTGCGTTCGAAGTACAAGGACCTGTTCGAGAAGACCCATAACGGCGTACGCCTGGGCTTCATGTCGTTCTTCGTCAAGGCCGCCACCGAAGCCCTGAAGCGCTTCCCGGCGGTCAACGCCTCGATCGACGGCAACGACATCGTCTACCACGGCTTCGCCGACGTCGGCGTTGCCGTGTCGAGCGACCGTGGCCTGGTGGTTCCGGTTCTGCGTAACGCCGAGTCGATGAGCCTGGCTGAAATCGAAAACGGCATCGCCACCTTCGGCAAGAAGGCCCGTGACGGCAAGCTGTCGATCGAAGAGATGACCGGTGGTACCTTCACCATCACCAACGGCGGTACCTTCGGCTCGATGATGTCGACCCCGATCGTCAACCCGCCGCAGGCTGCCATCCTGGGCATGCACAACATCATCCAGCGCCCGATGGCCATCAACGGCCAAGTGGTCATCCGCCCGATGATGTACCTGGCACTGTCCTACGATCACCGCCTGATCGATGGCAAGGAAGCGGTAACCTTCCTGGTCACCATCAAGAACCTGCTGGAAGATCCGTCTCGCCTGCTGCTGGACATCTAACCCTCTGGCTGCGTACCGTGCCGGCCCTGGCTTCGCAAGAAGCCGCGCCGCGCGGTCCGCGGCCTGTAGCTTGTAGCTGATAAGGAATCTTTTATGACCCAGAAATTCGACGTAGTGGTAATCGGTGCAGGTCCTGGCGGCTATGTTGCTGCCATCAAGGCTGCACAACTTGGTCTGAAGACTGCCTGTATCGAGAAGTACACCGACGCCGAGGGCAAGCTGGCCCTGGGCGGCACCTGCCTGAACGTAGGCTGCATTCCGTCCAAGGCGCTGCTGGACAGCTCCTGGAAGTACAAGGAAGCCAAAGAGAGCTTCAACGTCCACGGTATCTCCACTGGTGAAGTGAAGATGGACGTCGCCGCGATGGTGGGTCGCAAGGCCGGCATCGTGAAAAACCTGACCGGTGGCGTCGCCACCCTGTTCAAGGCCAATGGCGTGACCTCGATCCAGGGCCACGGCAAGCTGCTGGCTGGCAAAAAGGTCGAAGTCACCAAAGCTGACGGCACCACTGAAGTCATCGAAGCCGAGAACGTGATTCTGGCTTCCGGCTCGCGTCCGATCGACATTCCGCCGGCTCCGGTCGACCAGAACGTCATCGTCGACTCCACCGGCGCCCTGGAATTCCAGGCCGTACCGAAGCGCCTGGGCGTGATCGGTGCTGGTGTGATCGGCCTGGAGCTGGGCTCGGTATGGGCTCGCCTGGGTGCTGAAGTCACCGTCCTGGAAGCCCTGGACACCTTCCTGATGGCTGCCGACACCGCGGTGTCGAAAGAAGCCCAGAAGACCCTGACCAAGCAAGGCCTGGACATCAAGCTGGGCGCTCGCGTCACCGGCTCGAAAGTCAACGGCAACGAAGTCGAGGTGACCTACACCAACGCTGAAGGCGAGCAGAAGATCACCTTCGACAAGCTGATCGTCGCGGTCGGCCGTCGCCCGGTGACCACCGATCTGCTGGCTGCAGACAGCGGCGTGACCATCGATGAGCGTGGCTACATCTATGTCGATGACTACTGCGCTACCAGCGTACCGGGCGTCTACGCCATTGGTGACGTGGTGCGTGGCCTGATGCTGGCCCACAAGGCTTCGGAAGAGGGCATCATGGTCGTCGAGCGCATCAAGGGCCACAAGGCTCAGATGAACTACGACCTGATCCCTTCGGTCATCTACACCCACCCGGAAATCGCCTGGGTCGGCAAGACCGAACAAGCCTTGAAGGCCGAGGGTGTTGAGGTTAACGTAGGCACCTTCCCGTTCGCGGCCAGCGGCCGTGCAATGGCAGCCAACGATACCGGTGGTTTCGTCAAGGTCATCGCTGACGCCAAGACCGACCGCGTTCTGGGTGTTCATGTGATTGGCCCATCGGCTGCCGAACTGGTACAGCAGGGCGCGATCGCAATGGAATTCGGCACCAGTGCCGAGGATCTGGGCATGATGGTCTTCAGCCATCCAACCCTGTCCGAAGCGCTGCATGAAGCAGCGCTGGCAGTGAATGGCGGCGCCATTCACGTGGCCAACCGTAAGAAGCGTTAATTATAAGAAACCACGGCGGGCTGCCCGTCGTGAGTCTTGCGTGCATGACTCACCGCGGAACGTCCGCCGGACCGGACAACACGGGAAAACCCGGGGTCAATGGTCACAGGTGGTGCGGCGCCAGCAATGGCGCAGCGCCGAAGCGCAGTACCTAACGAAGACGGTAAAAAGCATGAATCTTCACGAGTATCAGGGTAAGCAGCTGTTCGCTGAGTACGGCCTGCCAGTTTCCAAGGGTTTCGCAGTCGACACCCCTGAAGCTGCAGCAGAAGCCTGCGACAAGATCGGCGGGAACGAGTGGGTAGTCAAAGCCCAGGTTCACGCAGGTGGTCGCGGCAAGGCGGGCGGCGTCAAGCTGGTTCGCAGCAAGGAAGACGCCAAGGCGTTCGCTGCACAGTGGTTGGGCAAGAATCTGGTTACCTACCAGACTGATGCCAACGGTCAACCCGTCTCCAAGATTCTGGTCGAATCCTGCACTGACATCGCCAAAGAGCTGTACCTGGGCGCTGTAGTGGATCGTTCGAGCCGCCGTATCGTGTTCATGGCTTCCACCGAGGGTGGCGTGGACATCGAGAAAGTGGCGCACGACACGCCTGAGAAGATCCTCAAGGCTACCATCGACCCACTGGTTGGCGCTCAGCCGTTCCAGGGTCGTGAGCTGGCGTTCCAGCTGGGCCTGGAAGGCAAGCAAGTTCAACAGTTCGCCAAGATCTTCGTGGGTCTGGCCAAGCTGTTCAAGGATCACGATCTGGCCCTGCTGGAAGTGAACCCGCTGGTGATCAAGGCCGATGGCGACCTGCACTGCCTCGATGCCAAGATCAACATCGACGCCAACGCCATGTACCGTCAGCCTAAGCTGAAGACTTTCCACGACCCGTCGCAGGACGATGCCCGTGAAGCCCACGCTGCCAAGTTCGAACTGAACTACGTTGCCCTCGAAGGCAACATCGGCTGCATGGTCAACGGTGCCGGCCTGGCCATGGGTACCATGGACATCGTCAACCTGCACGGCGGCAAGCCAGCCAACTTCCTCGACGTGGGCGGCGGCGCTACCAAAGAACGCGTTACCGAAGCGTTCAAGATCATTCTGTCCGACACCAACGTCGCGGCCGTTCTGGTCAACATCTTCGGCGGCATCGTTCGCTGCGACATGATTGCCGAAGGCATCATCGGTGCAGTGAAAGAAGTTGGCGTTAAAGTTCCGGTTGTCGTTCGCCTTGAAGGCAACAACGCCGAACTGGGCGCTAAAGTACTGGCAGAAAGCGGTTTGAACATCATTGCGGCCACCAGCCTGACCGACGCTGCTCAACAAGTTGTCAAAGCTGCGGAGGGCAAGTAATGAGCGTCCTGATCAATAAAGATACCAAAGTCATCTGCCAGGGCTTCACCGGCTCGCAGGGTACTTTCCACTCCGAACAGGCCATCGCCTATGGCACCAAGATGGTCGGCGGCGTTACGCCAGGCAAGGGTGGCACCACCCACCTGGGCCTGCCGGTGTTCAACACCGTCAAGGAAGCCGTGGAAGCTACCGGCGCTGACGCTTCGGTCATCTACGTTCCGGCTCCTTTCTGCAAGGACTCGATCCTGGAAGCAGCCTTCGGCGGCATCAAGCTGATCGTCTGCATCACCGAAGGCATTCCTACCCTGGACATGCTGGATGCCAAGGTCAAGTGCGACGAGCTGGGCGTGACCCTGATCGGCCCTAACTGCCCAGGCGTGATCACTCCGGGCGAGTGCAAGATCGGCATCATGCCAGGCCACATCCACCTGCCAGGCAAGGTCGGTATCGTTTCGCGTTCCGGCACCCTGACCTACGAAGCGGTCAAGCAGACCACCGACGCCGGCTTTGGCCAGTCGACCTGCGTGGGTATCGGTGGCGACCCGATCCCGGGCTCCAACTTCATCGACATCCTGAAGCTGTTCCAGGAAGACCCGAAGACCGAAGCGATCGTCATGATCGGTGAAATCGGCGGTTCGGCTGAAGAAGAAGCGGCAGCCTACATCAAGGCCAACGTCACCAAGCCAGTCGTTTCCTACATCGCCGGTGTTACTGCCCCGGCGGGCAAGCGCATGGGCCACGCTGGCGCCATCATTTCCGGCGGCAAAGGCACTGCGGACGAGAAGTTCGCCGCGCTGCAGGACGCTGGTGTGAAGACCGTGCGTTCCCTGGCTGACATCGGTAAGGCCCTGGCCGAGCTGACCGGCTGGGAAGTCAAGAAGTAATACCTGCTACACCCCCCACGCGCACAGAGGCCACCTTCGGGTGGCCTTTGTCGTTTTTGGGTTTGGATTTTTCCTGTGCCGCCTTCGCGGGTTTACCCGCGAAGAGGCCGGAACAGGCAATAAAGAATTTTCGATGGGTTTGATAGGGATTTTCGTGCGGACGAAAGTTTCAATATGGTGATAATTCCTACTGTCTCCGGTCACACAGACGACAAACATGTACGCACATCGGACAAGCAGCACTGTATCAGTGCGTTTACCGGGTAAAACGGTTAATCTACGCGTTCACTCTGTGCCCGTACCCCACAAGGGAACGACACGCTAAACGGGTCTGGCCTACCAAGCCGGGCAGCATTTCCCCTCATCCAAAGGGAAATCCCCTCTCGAATCCCGATTTCAGCAGTGTGGTACTACCTTAAATGAAAGTTCTCAAAGGCCAGGATATCCTGGCGCTTGGCTTTATGACGTTTGCGCTTTTCGTAGGCGCTGGCAACATCATCTTCCCGCCTATCGTTGGTCTGCAGTCTGGCCCGCACGTTTGGATGGCGGCCCTGGGCTTCCTGGTCACCGCCGTGGGCCTGCCGGTCATCACCGTGGTCGCCCTGGCCAAGGTCGGCGGCGGCATGGATGCCCTGAGCAGCCCGATCGGCAAGTTCTTCGGTGGCCTGCTGGCGGCCGTGTGCTACCTGTCGGTCGGCCCGCTGTTCGCGACGCCGCGAACCGCGACCGTGTCGTTCGAAGTGGGTGTGGCGCCGCTGACCGGTGAAAGCCCGACCGCGCTGTTCATCTATAGCCTGGTGTACTTCGCCGTGGTACTGGCTGTGTCCATGTATCCGGGCAAACTGCTCGACACCGTCGGTCGCTTCCTCGCGCCACTGAAGATCATTGCCCTGGCGGTGCTGGGCATCGCTGCCTTCGCGCTGCCGGCCGGAACCATCGGTGAAGCTCAGCCGGCCTATGCCGCCGCTGCGTTCTCCAAAGGCTTCTCCGATGGCTACCTGACCATGGACACCCTCGGCGCCCTGGTATTCGGTATCGTCATCGTCAATGCCATCCGCTCGCGCGGTGTCGAGTCGCCGAAGTTGATCACCCGGTATGCCATCATCGCCGGCCTGATCGCTGGTGTTGGCCTGGCGCTGGTGTACATCAGCCTGTTCCGCCTGGGGGCCGGCAGCCACGAGATTGCCGCCGGTGCCACCAACGGTGCCGCTGTCCTGCATGCCTATGTGCAGCACACCTTCGGCTCGCTGGGCAGTGGTTTCCTCGCCGTGCTGATCGCGTTGGCATGCCTGGTGACTGCGGTCGGCCTGACCTGTGCCTGTGCCGAGTACTTCAGCCAGGTCCTGCCGCTGTCGTACCGTGCTCTGGTGGTGATCCTGGCAGGCTTCTCGTTGCTGATCTCCAACCTGGGCCTGACCAAGTTGATCATGTTCTCGATCCCGGTCCTGACCGCCATCTATCCGCCCTGCATCGTGGTGGTGGGGCTGAGCTTCGTGAAGGAGCTGTGGCATTCGCCGACCCGCATCCTGGCCCCGGTGATGCTGGTATCGCTGGTGTTCGGTATCGTCGACGCGATCAAGGGCAGCGAGATTGCCCATGTGCTGCCAGACGTTCTGGCGCATTTGCCGCTGAGCGATCAAGGCCTGGCCTGGCTGGTGCCTTCGGTGGTAACCCTGGTTGGCGCAGTGGCCTGCGACCGCCTGCTCGGCAAGCCGCGCGAAGCCTTGGCCTGATGGCATAGGTTGAAGCCTGAGGGCAGCACCGGTCACGAGCCGCAGGGTGCTGGCCATGGGTCGAAACCCGCAAGCCCCGTATCCGTATGGATGCGGGGCTTTTTCGTTTCAGGTTGTGCCTTTTGCCGCTCGTGGGCGTCGAAACCCGGTCACTATCCTTTGTGCACCTGGCCCTCGGGAATCCTGCATGAACTTCATCCAAAGCAATCTACACAACCTCCTGGCCGTCTGCTGGTTCGCCCTCTGCTGGGGCGGCTACACCCGCTATGCCATCTGGAAAGGCCGAGACACTGCCTGCCTGGCCAGCGTGCTGCATCTATACCGGGAAGACTGGATGCGCCGCATGCTGCTGCGCGACAACCGCATCGCCGATGCCAGCGTGATTGGTAACCTGGAGCGCAACGCCTCCTTTTTCGCCTCCAGCACCCTGATCATCCTTGCCGGTATTCTCACCGTGCTAGGTGCTTCGGATCGCGCCCTGTCGCTGCTTGCAGACCTGCCGCTGGTGCAGCAGGCGTCCCAGGGTATGTCGGAAATCAAGCTGCTGTGCCTGGCAATGGTCTTCGTCTACGCCTTCTTTACCTTCAGCTGGTGCATGCGCCAGTACAACTTTGCCGCGGTATTGGTGGGGTCCGCACCAATGATTGGTGAACGCCAGGTCAACGAACTGGAACGCAAGGCGTTTGCCTCGCGTGCGGCGCGGGTGCTTTCGCTGGCGGCCAACCAGTTCAACTTTGGCCTGCGCTCTTATTACTTCGGCATGGCCATGCTCACGTGGTTTATCAGCCCGTGGCTGTTCATGATCGTGAGTGTCGGTGTAGTGCTGATTCTGTATCGCCGAGAATTCCATTCCGACGTATTGGACGTCATGGTGTTCACCCCCACCGAAAGTGTTCAGACAGAGGTGCTCAGTACCAGGACTGAAACGATTAACTCGTAAGTTGCAGGTACAAAAAAACCCGACAATGTCGGGTTTTTTTGTACCTGTCGTTTACTGCTTGGCAGGTTCGGCAGGCGCGGTGGCCGGTGCCGGAGTAGTCGGGGCAGCCTCTTCGGCGGCCTTCTGCTCGGCTTCGGCCTGATCTTTGGCGGCTTCGGCGTTTTCCTTGGCAGCGTCGTTCATCTTATCCTGAGCATCACCCATCTTTTCCTGGGCTTGTTCACGGTGTTCTTGTGCGTCCTGGGCTTTGTCTTCGCTCGCTTTATCGCAAGCAGCCAGGCCCATGGCAGCAGCCAGCATCAGAGCAAAAGCAAAAGGTTTACGCATGGGGGTGTTTCCTCTTGGTGAATAACTGAGTTGTTCCTTCGAGTTCGGCGGTGTGGAATAAGTTCCACGTTTTTTACAGATATATAACGCCGTGTTCTATATGGACTTTTTACTGTTTTTGTGCCCTAACGGCAGCGATCCTGGGAGCTGCATATGAACGAATCAAGCTTGCAGGCCATGGCTGAACGCTTTCTTTCAGCATTGAAGCATTGCCAGTTGTTACAGATGAGTGTGGCCCATGCCGACCGCGACGGCATGACCCTGATGCTGCCTTGGTCAGCGTCGATTGTCGGCAACCCGCAGACCGGCGCGGTGCATGGCGGCGCCCTGACCACGCTGATGGACACCACCTGCGGCATGGCCACGCTGTGCGTGCTACCGCGCTTCGAGGTGTGCCCGACCCTCGACCTGCGCATCGACTACATGCACCCGGCCGAAGCGGGTAAGCCCATTTATGGACATGCACAATGCTACCGGGTCACCCGCGATGTGATCTTCACCCGCGGTAGCGCCTACCAGGACGACCCGGATCAGCCGATCTGCCAAGTGGTCGGCACCTTCATGCGCCTGGGCCAGCAGATCAGAGGCGGCATCGGTTTCGGCAACAACCTGAAGGAGGGCGGGGCATGATTCCTGAGAGCATTCGTCAGCAGTTGAATGCGGCCCACGCTGTCGGTGATTACCGCCCGTTACTGGCCTTGATCCCTTATGCAGGCCTGATTGGCATCGAGTGCGAGCGCGAAGGCGATGACCTGCTGTTTCGCCTGCCGGCCAACCAGGACAACATCGGCAACCCCTTGCTGCCGGCCATCCATGGCGGCGTGATCGCCGGGTTCATGGAATTGTCCGCAGCGCTCTACCTACTGATCTACAGCGAAAGCGCGAGCATTCCGAAGATCATCGATTTTTCCATCGACTACCTGCGCGCCGGTCACTTGCGCGACACCTACGCCCAGTGCCAGCTCTGGCGTCAGGGGCGGCGGGTCACCAACGTCGCCATCACTGCCTGGCAGGCTGACCGCCAGTCACCGATCGCCACCGCCCGCGCGCACTTCAAGATCGAACCGGAAAAGCCCTTGAAATCGCCTGGGCAGCCCCCATCTGCATGACATCCGCCGTAAACGTTGGCCATATCGGCCGCGGGGCGCCACTGCCATCAGATCGGAGTTTTGAAGACCATGAGTGTGGAGACTCAAAAAGAAACGCTGGGCTTCCAGACCGAGGTAAAGCAGCTGCTGCACCTCATGATCCATTCGCTGTACTCGAACAAGGAGATCTTCCTGCGTGAGCTGATCTCCAACGCCTCCGACGCCGCCGACAAGCTGCGCTTCGAGGCCCTGGCCAAGCCAGAGCTGCTCGAGAACGATGCCGACCTGAAGATCCGCCTGAGCTTCGACAAGGACGCCGGTACCGTGACCCTCGAGGACAACGGCATCGGTATGAGCCGCGAGGATGTCATCGCCCACCTGGGCACCATTGCCAAGTCCGGCACCGCCGACTTCATGAAGAACCTCACCGGGGACCAGAAGAAGGACTCGCACCTGATCGGTCAGTTCGGTGTCGGCTTCTACTCGGCCTTCATCGTTGCCGACAAGGTCGATGTATATAGCCGCCGCGCTGGCCTGCCAGCCGCTGAAGGCGTGCACTGGTCGTCGAAGGGCGAGGGTGAATTCGAAGTTGCCACCATCGACAAGCCGCAGCGCGGCACGCGTATCGTCCTGCACCTGAAGAAGGGCGAGCTGGAGTTCGCCGATGGCTGGCGCCTGCGCAATGTGGTCAAGAAGTACTCCGACCATATTGCCCTGCCGATCGAACTGCCCAAGGAGCAGGCTCAAGCCGCTGAAGGCGAAGAAAAGCCAGCGCAGGAATGGGAAACCGTCAACCGCGCCAGCGCCCTGTGGACCCGTTCGCGCTCCGAGGTGAAGGACGAGGAATACCAGGAGTTCTACAAGCACATCGGCCATGACTTCGAGAACCCGCTGGCCTGGAGCCACAACAAGGTCGAAGGCAAGCTTGAGTACAACTCGCTGCTGTACGTGCCGGCCCGTGCGCCGTTCGACCTGTACCAGCGCGAAGCGCCACGTGGCCTGAAGCTGTACGTCCAGCGCGTGTTCATCATGGACCAGGCCGAGTCGTTCCTGCCGCTGTACCTGCGCTTCATCAAGGGTGTGGTGGATTCCAACGACCTGTCGCTGAACGTGTCCCGCGAGATCTTGCAGAAAGACCCGATCATCGACTCGATGAAAACCGCGCTGACCAAGCGCGTGCTTGACATGCTGGAGAAGTTGGCCAAGAACGAGCCTGAGCAGTACAAGAGCTTCTGGAAGAACTTCGGCCAGGTGCTGAAGGAAGGCCCGGCTGAAGACTTCGCCAACAAGGAAAAGATCGCCGGCCTGCTGCGTTTTGCCTCCACCCAGGACGACAGCGGCGAGCAGAGCGTTGCCCTGGCCGATTATCTGGCACGCGCCAAGGAAGGTCAGGACAAGATCTACTATCTCACCGGCGAATCCTACGCTCAGGTCAAGAACAGCCCTCACCTGGAAGTCTTCCGCAAGAAAGGCATCGAGGTCCTGCTGCTGACCGACCGTATCGACGAGTGGCTGATGAGCTACCTCAACGAGTTCGACGGCAAAGCATTCGTCGACGTCGCCCGTGGCGATCTCGACCTGGGCAAGCTGGACTCGGAAGAGGACAAGAAGGCCCAGGAAGAAGTGGCCAAGGACAAGGAGGGCCTGGTCGAGCGTCTGAAAGGTGCCTTGGGTGACAGCGTCGCCGAAGTGCGCGTCTCGCACCGCCTGACTGACTCGCCGGCGATCCTTGCCATTGGCGAACAGGACCTGGGCCTGCAAATGCGCCAGATTCTCGAAGCCAGCGGCCAGAAGGTGCCGGAATCGAAGCCGATCTTCGAATTCAACCCGACTCATCCGCTGATCGAGAAGCTGGACAACGAGCAGAGCGAAGACCGCTTTGCCGAACTGTCGCACATCCTCTTCGATCAGGCCGCGCTGGCGGCCGGTGACAGCCTGAAGGATCCGGCAGCTTACGTTCGTCGCCTGAACAAGCTACTGGTCGAGCTGTCTGCTTGAGTTGATGCACAGGAAAGCCCGCTTCGGCGGGCTTTTTTATAGTCAGTGCCTAAGGAGTGCTTGATGAGCAAGGTAATCGTCGAATCGCTGGTCTATCACCTGTCCGGCAAGACCTATGAAAGCCGCCTGGTCTACGAGCCAGGTGCACGGGGTCGCCCGGGCCTGGTGATGGCGCCGAACTGGATGGGCATCGGCGAAGGCGCGGAACGTATCGCCAAGGAAGTGGCCGAGAAGGGTTATGTGGTGCTGATTGCCGACCTGTATGGGCAGTCGGTCCGGCCGTCCAATGCCGATGAGGCAGGGGCGGCGATGATGCCGCTGAAGAATGACCGTGGCGAGCTGCGCAAGCGCATGCAGGAAGCCCTGGCGCAACTGCTGGGCCAATCCAAGGCCCTGCTGGAGCCGGGCAAGGTGGCCACCTTCGGCTTCTGCTTCGGTGGCTGCTGTGCCCTGGAGCTGGCCCGTACCGGGGCCGACCTGAAAGCGGCGGTGTCGTTCCATGGCACACTGGACACCCCGAACCCGGAAGATGCCAAGCGTATCAAGGGTTCGGTGCTGGTACTGCACGGTGCTTCCGACCCGCTGGTGCCGAAGGAGCAACTGCCGGCGTTCGAAGACGAAATGAACGCCGCGAAGGTGGACTGGCAGCTGCTGAGCTACGGCGGCGCGGTGCATTCGTTCACCGATCCGAACGCCAATGTCCCGGGCAAGATGCAGTACGACCGTCGCACTTCGGAGCGGGCGTTCCGCTCGATGCACAACCTGCTCAGCGAAGTGTTCCAGCGCTGATACTGCAGGGGGCCGCTATGCGGCCCTTTCGCGACACAAGGCCGCTCCTACAGAATTGCGCAGTCCCCCTGTAGGAGCGGCCTTGTGTCGCGAAAGGGCTGCAAAGCAGCCCCAGATTATCGCGGCAACTCGATTCTTGAAGTTTCCCCAGGCACCGTCGGCCAATCCCCGACAGCCCATTTGGCCCTGGCCCGCTCGATCAGCTCCCCATCACTGGCCACAAAATTCCAGTTCATCCGCCGTGGCCCATCCAACCGCTCCCCGCCAATCAGCACCAGCTGGCATTCCTCCTCGGCATACAACGTCACCTCTTCGCCCTCCGGCAGCACGACCAGGCTACAGGCCTCGACCTGTTCACCGTCCATGAACAGCTCGCCGTCGAGCAGATACAGCGCACGTTGTGCATGTTCGTCAGGCACCACCAGCGTGGTAGCCGGCTGCATCTGCACATGCGCATAAAGGGTAGGGGAGAGCACCGGCACTGGTGATTTCAGGCAGAACCCGCTGCCGGCAATCATGCAGATGCGCACGCCCAGGTTGTCGCTGACCGGCAGGCTCGCCGCCGGATGGTGGCTGTAGCTCGGCTCGCCCTGTTCCAGCGCCTTTGGCGCGGCCAGCCACACCTGCAGCCCGTGCAAGCGTGAGCCATGGGCCAGGGCGTCCGCAGGCGTGCGCTCGACATGCGCCACCCCTTTGCCGGCGGTCATCCAGCTTACGTCTCCAGGCAGCACGCGCTGCTCCGAGCCCAGGCTGTCCTTGTGCAGGATCGCGCCTTCGAACAGGTAGGTGAGGGTAGAAAGGCCAATATGCGGGTGCTGGCGGATATCCATGCCATGGCCCGGCGCATAGTCGGTTTCGAGCATATGGTCGAAGAACACGAAGGGGCCGACGCTGCGGCATTGGGCCGAGGGCAGCGGGCGCAGGATCGGCTGGCCCTCGACCGATTCGGTGCGTGGGCGGATGATCAGGGGGCTGCTCATGGCGGGCTCCGGGCGAGGTGGAATTGCCCCAAGCATAGCGGTTTGCCGAGCAATGCTGAACCGTTGCGCTGGCTATCCGGTCTACCCTGCTGATGCCCGGATAAGGAGGTTGCCCATGATTGCCAGAGCGCTGGCCTGCATGCTGTTGTCAGGCTGGCTGTGCCAGGCGGCCCAGGCCCGTGAATATCGCTACAGCGATGCCCATCTGCACTATGTGGACTTCTTCCAGGAGACCGAGGGCATGTCGGCGCTGATCAAGGCCATGGATGATGCCGGTGTCGAGCATTCGATGATATCCGGCATTCCGGTGGCCAAGAAATGGCACGAAGATGAGCCAAAGCGACCACGCTATTACGCGGGCGACGACGCCGATGCTTATTGGTACAGCGCGACCGATACCTATGTGGCTGCGGCGCTGGAAAAACTACCGGTCGAACAGCGAAAGCGTTTCCATCCGTTTCTGACCGGTTTCAACCCGGTGGACAAGAATGCCGTCAGCCATATCGAGCGCATGCTCGAACTGAACCCGGGGTTGTGGCAGGGGATCGGTGAGGTGTTCACCCGGCATGACGACCTGACCGCGCTGACCAGTGGCGATACACCGCGCGCCAACAATGAAGCGATGACCCGTATCTATCACCTGGCGGCCGAACGCGATATGCCGGTGTTGCTGCATTCGAACATCACCTCCAAGCGCGAGCGCAATCCGCTGTACCTGGCCGAACTCGAAGAGCCCTTGCGTAATCATCCGCATACCCGCTTCATCTGGGCGCATGCGGGTAGCAGTGCGGAGATCCATCGGCATCAGACCCGGATGGACTTTCTCTTGCCTGTGTTGACGCGATTGCTGGCGGACTATGCGAATTTGTATGTGGACTTGTCGTGGAGTGTGCTGGAACCCTATCTGCTGGACGAGCAGGGCGTACCGCGCCAGGAGTGGGTGGCGCTGGTCGAGCGCTATCCGGACCGGTTCATGCTGGGGTCGGATGTGGTGGGGCGGTTTGGCAGCCTTGGCGAGCAGATGCATGGCTTCAGGCCGTTCCTGGATGCGTTGCCTGAAGACGTGGCCAGCAAGGTGGCTCGGGATAACTTCCTGGCGGTATTGCCCAAGGGGAAGCAGTAGTTGCCTGTACGGCCCTCATCGCGGGTGAACCCGCTCCCACAGGGGGCGCGCAAGCCTTGGCAGCTGCGAAATTGCTGCCCGCGTAGACTACTCAAATGAAAACGCCCCGAACCAGTCGGGGCGTTTAACGTGTTGCAGCAGCGTCTTACTTGCCTTCCCAGCGCTTGAGCACCAGGGTGGCGTTGGTGCCACCGAAGCCGAAGCTGTTGCTCATCACGGTGGTGAGCTTGGCGTCTTCGGTCTTGCGCACGATCGGCAGGTCCGCGACTTCAGGGTCCAGCTCGTCGATGTTGGCGGAGCCGGCGATGAAGTTGTTTTCCATCATCAGCAGGCAGTAGATCGCCTCGTGTACACCTGCGGCACCCAGCGAGTGGCCCGACAGGCTCTTGGTCGAGCTGATCTTCGGCGCCTTGTCGCCGAACACTTCACGAACACCCTTCATTTCTGCCACGTCACCGACCGGGGTCGAGGTGCCGTGGGTGTTCAGGTAGTCGATCGGGGTGTCGACGGTGGACAGCGCCTGCTGCATGCAGCGGATGGCGCCTTCGCCGCTTGGTGCAACCATGTCGTAGCCGTCGGAAGTGGCGCCATAGCCGACGATTTCCGCGTAGATCTTGGCGCCACGGGCCAGGGCGTGCTCCAGTTCCTCGACCACTACCATGCCGCCGCCGCCAGCGATGACGAAGCCGTCACGGTCGGCGTCGTAGGCGCGCGATGCCAGTTCCGGGGTTTCGTTGCGCTTGGTCGACAGGGCGCCCATGGCATCGAACAGGAACGACTGGCTCCAGTGCTCTTCTTCACCGCCGCCGGCGAAGACGATGTCCTGCTTGCCCCACTGGATCTGCTCCAGGGCGGTGCCGATGCAGTGTGCGGAAGTGGCACAGGCCGACGAGATCGAGTAGTTGATACCCTTGATCTTGAACGGGGTCGCCAGGCACGCCGAAACGGTGCTGCCCATGGTCCGGGTGACGCGATACGGACCGACACGCTTGACGCCTTTTTCGCGCAGGGTATCCAGCGCTTCCATCTGGTTCAGGGTCGAGGCGCCGCCCGAGCCGGCTACCAGGCCGGTACGCGGGTTGGAAATCTGCTCTTCGGTCAGGCCGGCGTCCTTGATCGCGTCCTGCATCGCCAGGTAGGCGTAGGCAGCGGCGTGGCCGACGAAGCGGTAGACCTTGCGGTCGATCAGTTCTTCGAGGTTGAGGTCGATGGAACCGGAAACCTGGCTACGCAGCCCCATTTCCTTGTATTCCGGGTTGTAACGGATACCCGGACGGCTGTTGCGCAGGTTTTCGGTGACGGTAGCTTTGTCATTGCCCAGGCACGATACGATGCCCAGACCAGTGATAACGACGCGGCGCATGCGAATAACCCTTAGAAATTGTCAGTGGAGGTGAACACGCCGACCCGCAGGGCCTCGGCGGTGTAGATCTCGCGGCCATCGACGCTGACCGAACCATCGGCGATGGCCATGTTCAGCTTGCCCTTCAGGACGCGCTTGATGTGGATGTTGTAGGTGACTTTCTTGGCGGCAGGCAGCACCTGGCCGAAGAACTTCACTTCGCCCGAACCCAGCGCACGGCCACGGCCCGGCAGGCCCTGCCAGCCGAGGAAGAAACCGACCAGCTGCCACATGGCGTCAAGGCCCAGGCAGCCCGGCATCACCGGGTCGCCTTCGAAGTGGCAGGCGAAGAACCACAGGTCCGGGTTGATATCCAGCTCGGCGACCAATTCACCTTTGCCGTACTTGCCGCCTTCTTCGCTGATGTGGGTGATGCGATCGACCATCAGCATGTTCGGCGCGGGCAGTTGCGCATTACCTGGGCCGAACAGCTCACCGCGACTGCAGCGCAGCAGGTCTTCCCGAGTAAAGGCGTGTTGTTTGGTCATGCGAGCTCCTCAATAACCCCCTGTGGCAGGGGATGAATCTTCCCGGCCGACCCTTCTGCTTCTGGGACGGCAGCCTACAGGTAGACTATTGCGTTGTGGTGAAAGTCACAGCGCACCTGGTGAAAGAAGTACAGGTGTGCACTGAAACGCTATTTTCAGGTCCGAACAAGGTCCTGTCCAGTACTTAAGACTGCCGCAATTTAGCATTTATCGCCAGTCGCATCGCCAGTTGCAGCTGTCCGTCCAGGCAGCCAGCGCTGCAATACCCGCTGCAACTCGGTGCGGCGGAACGGTTTGCTCAGGTAATCATTCATGCCGGCGGCCATGCAGCGCTCGCGGTCACCCTGCAGGGCATTGGCGGTCAAGGCGATGATCGGTAACTGCGCGCAAGCAGGCAACAGGCGGATACGCCGCGTCGCTTCGTAGCCATCCAGCTGCGGCAGGCGGCAATCCATCAGCACGGCGGCGAACGGCTGCTGGTTGACCAGCTCCACCGCTTGAAGCCCGTCGTGGGCCACGCTGACCTCCATCCCCAGGCTGCGCAACATGGCTTCGATGACGCTCTGATTGACCGGATTGTCCTCCACCAACAGGATGCGCTTGCCGACCTGAAGTGGCGCGCTGGCCGCCGAGTTGCCGGGCAGCGTTTCCGGCACGCTGCTGGCCAGCGGCAGCGGCATTTCCAGGGTAAAGGTCGAACCCAACCCCTCGCGGCTTTCACCGCGCAGCTTGCCGCCCATGCGTTCGGCCAGGGTGCGGGCGATCGACAGGCCCAGGCCGGTGCCGCCATAGCGCCGAGAAATCGAACTGTCGGCCTGCTGGAAGGCAACGAACATCATTTCCAGGCGTTCGCTGTCGATGCCGATGCCGGTGTCACGCACGCTGCAGGTGAACCACAGTGATTGCCGATCCAGCAACTGCCAGCGCGCTTCGACCTGGACCTGGCCGCGCTCGGTGAACTTCAAGGCGTTGCCGATCAGGTTGAGGAGGATCTGGCGGATGCGCGTAGGGTCGCCGATCACGTGTGGCTGTGCGCCGTCGGCCGGCAGTTGCAGGCGCAGTTCCAGGCCGCGCTGCTGTGCGCTGTGCTGGAACGACTGCACGCTGCTGGTGATCAGCTCACCCAGGTTGAACGCGATGTGTTCCAGTTCCAGCGCAGTGCGTTCGATCCGCGAGAAATCGAGGATGTCATTGATGACCTTCAGCAGGTGCCCGGTGGACTCGCTGGCCACGGCGGTGTAGTCGGCCTGCTCGCTGGTCAGCTGGGTGGTCTCCAGCAGTTGCAGCATTCCCAGCACGCCGTTCATGGGGGTGCGCAGTTCATGGCTCATCATTGCCAGGAACTCCGACTTGGCGCCGTTGGCCTGCTCGGCTTCCTCGCGCGCCTGGATCAGCTGGGCGATGGCCCGTTTCTGCTCGGCGCTGGCCTGCTCCAGGGCGTTGGCGAGGTTGTTGATATGGCGCGCCAGGTGGCCGAGTTCGCTGTCATCGACGACCGGCAGCGGAGCGTTGTATTCGCCCTGCTGGATGGCCTTGACCGCATGGCCCATGTCACTGATCGGCTTGGCCAGGCTCATGGCCAGGCGGCGAGCGAGGAGAAAGGTGAACAGCAGGGCGAACAGCGCGAGAATGCCGGCCTTGATCACGATTTCCTGTTGGCGCTGGCTGAAGGCATCGTCCGACATGCCGACGATCACCCGCCCCAGGTAGTCGTCACCGATGGCCGGTGTCGGCGCCTTGCCCTGTTGCAGGAAGTCGCTGTCCAGGCGGATTTGCTGGAGGCGGATCGGTGCCTGGAACACTTCCACCTGCTGCGCCCGGTTGTTGCTCTCGTCCTGCTGCTCGACGTACACCAGGATGTGGTTACGGCTGTCCTGCACCTCGAGGAAGCGCACGTGCGGGATGCTCAGGGTGGCGCGCATCAGGCCTTCGAGGACTTCATTGTTACCGGAGATGACGCCGTATTCGGATGCCGGGGCCAGTTGGTTGGCAATCAGCTGCCCGGTGTGGTTCAGCTCCTGGCGCAGATCCTGGATCCTCACGAAGGTGAAAAAACTGATCAACAGCAGGGTCAGCAGCAGTGCCGGGCCTAGGCTGATGATCTGGGTGCGGGTGTGGATATCCCAGCTGAGGCGTTTGCTCATGGGGTGGGTTCTCCTTCGGCCAGGGCCTTGGCAGTGGCGTTCGGATCGATCGGTTCAAGGCCCAGGGCACGCGCTACCTGCTGGTTGCCGCTGACCCCATAGCGTGCCGGATACAGGCTGCGTGGCCAACGTGCTGGCGGCTGGTCGAGCAACTGGTCGAGCACGGCCAGCCAGTCGTCCTGGTCGCTGTAGGTACTGGCCAGGGCGCCGGCGCGAACGAAGCCGGCGTTCGGGCCGATCAGTGCCATCTGCCGGCCGTAGCTGCTGAGCAACAGGTTCTTCGCGGTCTTGGAGTTGTACAGGTCGGGGTCATCGAGGCCTAACAGTACGTCGCTGTTGGCCAGCAGATGTTGCAAGGGCCGGCTGTCGCGCTGGTCTGGCCAGTCCTGGGCGACGATCTCAAGGCCCAGTGGGCGCGCCGCCTGGCGTAGCTCGTCAAGCAGGAAGTGGCTGTGCTCACCGTACAGTACGCCGATGCGCTGGGCCTGTGGCAACAGGTAGCGGGCCAGGCGCAGTTGCCGCGCCAGCGGCGGGTCGCTCCACAGCAGGGTCAGGTAAGCAGGGCGCGACTTTCCCAGGCGTTGTTCAGCCTGTACCCGGCTGATACGCATGGCCAGCGCAGGCGGCCCGCTGCTTTCGCTCAGGCGCCAGTCCAGCGCGCTGGCGTCGAGCAGCACCAGGCGCACGTCAGCCTTGAGCTGAGCGGGGCGGGGCAACGCGGCGGTGCTCTGGAAACGCACCTGGTCGTGGCCGCGGCGGCCTTGCAAGGCTTCGACGAAGCTGCGCACGCCGGGCTGCTCTTCGCTGCCGACCAGCAGGATTTCGCTGGCGGACAGCGTACCCAGTGGCCACAGGCAGAACAGCAGCAGGCGCAGCAGCCGGGCCATCAGAACTCCAGCTCCGCGCTGACGCTCAGGCGGTGGCGGCTGTCATAACGGTTCTGTTCCACCGTGGTGGGCTGGTCGTCAAGGCGTTGCTGCCACAGTGCGGCCAGCTCCAGGGTGCTGCCCTGGATGCGGAAGCGCTTGGCCACGCGCAGGTCGATGCGTTCATAGCGATACTGGTTGAGGGCGTCGTCGCCGTAATAGAACAGTGCGCTTGACCAACCCTCGCCCCATTCGCGCATCCACCCGGCCGAGCCACTGTTGCGTGCGCTGAGGCGACGGTCGGCAGGGTTGCTGGCCCAGGCATCGACATAGGCATAGGTCAGGCGCAGGCGGTCACGCGGAGCCAGGCGCCAGTCAAGTTGCGCCTCGCTACCGCTGAAGCGGGCCTTGTTGGCATTGCTGGCGATGTACTGGTTGTTCTTCAGGGGTTCGCTGATCATTCCGGTGATCTCGTCGTAGAACAGCTTCACATCCATGTTCAGGTCGAAGTCGCTGAAGTAGCCGTTATAGCCCAGCTCGCGCGAGCGCATGCGTTCCTGTTCGAGGTCTCCCGGGCCGCGGGTCTTGACGAAGTATTCGGCGTTGCGCTGGCCGAAAGCGGCCGGGCTGAGGTTCTTGACCGTGTAGCTCCAGTTGACGTTGTTCTCGAACATGTCTGGCGAACGCACGGCTTCGGAGTACACCGCACGCAGGCCGTGGCGCGGGGTGATCAGGTAGTTGACCGCCATGCGCGGAGTCAGCGAGCTGCCGGACAGTTGCGAGTTCTCGAACATCGCGCCGCCCTGAACAATCCAGTGCTCGTCGGCGCGCCATTCCAACTGGCCGAACAGGCGCCAGGTCTGGTCGTCGATACTGCCGTTGAAGTAGGTCTGCGAATCGGCGCGATCATAGCGGTAGTTCATGCCGCTCAGCAGGCGCAGGCTGTCGGTCAGGCTGAGCGTGTCCTGGACTTCCAGGTCGTACCGGGTCTCACGGGTGCTCTGGTCGACATCGCCGCAGACCACATTCTTGCCGCCCTGGTTGTTCCACTGGTCCTTGATCGCATCGACCAGCGCCTGTTCTTCGGGGTTGCTGCTGCTTGGTGGGTTGTTCGCCCCGCGGGCGACCTTTTCGGCGAAGTCGGGGTTCATCTGCCACAAGCGGGTCAGCTCGGGGCTGAACGACAGCGCCGCGTCGCAGGCGCGCCAGACCTGCTGGCGGTCGAATTGTTGGGCAGAGCCCTGCACATACAGGCTGTGCTCGGGGTTGAAGTCGATGTTCCAGCGTACCGAGCCGGCATAGTCCTTGGCGTTGACGTCGGCGTTGTTGCCGGTCTGGGTGACGTAGGGAAAGACTGGCTGATAGGTGTACGGCCGCTGGTTGCTGCCTTCCTTGGCTGCCAGTTGCCACTCCAGGGTCTGGTCTGGCGCAAGAACGTGGCTGACACTGAGGTTGAAGCGGTTCAGGCGGCGGCTGTCGCGGTAATCCTGGCCGAACTGGTTCTCGTCGAAGCCATCGTCCTGCTGGCCGGACACGGACAGGCGCAGGTCGCCGCCGTCCCAGCCGAAACCATGGCTGAGGTAATAGTCGTTGATGCCATCCTGGCCGCGGGTCAGTTTCATCCGCGTGCCGTGGCTGTCGGCCGGGTTGCGGGTAAGGATGTTCACCACCGCCATCAATGCGTTGGCGCCGTAGCTGACGGTGTTGGGGCCGCGGAACACCTCGATGCGCTCGATGTCCTCGATGGCGACCGGGATGTCGCTCCAGTCCACCGTGGCCAGGCCGGCCCGGTACACCGAGCGGCCGTCGATCAGTACCTGCATGCGTCGCGCATCGTTGACGTTGCTGCCGTGGTAATTGACGGTCGGCTGGTTGCCGGCGCCATAGCCGACCATCATGCCCGGCACCAGGCGCAGCAGTTCGGGAATATCGCGGGCGCCGCTGGCGCGGATCAGCTCGTTGTCGAGCACGGTCATGCTGCCCGGTACCGCAGCAGGGGATTGTTTCAGCCGCGTGGCGGTCAGAACCTGCGGCAGGTCGGTGTTGTCGATGAACAAGTCATCGGCCATGGCCGAGCCGCCGAGCAAGGCAGTCAGCAACAGCAGGCGAGGGTAAGGGGGCGGGCCGGGGAACACAGGACTGCCTTGTCTCAGGATTGAAACAGGCATGGTAACTGACCGGGAGGGTTTTGCCAGTGGGCTGCGAGGATATACCGGCTTGGGATGGTGTTTGCGGTGGGGGGGCATGACTTGAGGGTTTTAGCGCTTGTAGGAGTGCATGCCTTGAGGGTTCCTGCGCCTGTGAGATCGAGCGCCGCCCGCGCGGCGCATCGCGGGCAAGCCCGCTCCCACATCTGTTTCGGGCCAATCTCTCCTGTGAGGCCAACAGGGACCGCCCTGTTCGTTCCTCTCGATATGGTGGGGGGCACTACTGCTTTTCATTGATCTATTGTCATGCACCAAGGCGGATCCTGTTGGCGGGACAGGAGTAACTGGCCCGAAACAGATGTGGGAGCGGGCTTGCCCGCGATGCGCCGCGCGGGCGGCGCTCGATCTCACAGGCGCTGAAAGACTCAAGGCAGGCACCTCTCGACCCACCACTGGTTCTGTAGCAGGCGACCCGTATAATGTTCAGGTCGCCACTAACTTAATGGCTTTAACGGATTGATTATGACTGAACAGCAACCTGTTGCAGTTCTGGGAGGCGGCAGCTTCGGCACCGCCGTGGCGAACCTGTTGGCCGAAAATGGCGTGCCGGTGCGCCAATGGATGCGCGACCCCGAGCAGGCCGAGGCGATGCGGGTCAACCGCGAGAACCCGCGCTACCTCAAGGGTATCCGCCTGCAGGACGGTGTCGAACCGGTCAACGACCTGCTGGCCACCTTGCAAACCAGCGACCTGATCTTCGTCGCGCTGCCGTCGAGTGCCCTGCGCAGTGTGCTGGCGCCCCATGCCGAGCTGCTGCGCGGCAAATACCTGGTCAGCCTGACCAAAGGCATCGAGGCGCAGAGCTTCAAGCTGATGAGCCAGATCCTCGAGGAAATCGCCCCCGAGGCCCGCATCGGCGTGCTTTCCGGCCCCAACCTGGCCCGCGAGATCGCCGAACACGCCCTGACCGCAACCGTGGTCGCCAGTGAAGACGAGCAGTTGTGCCAGCAGGTGCAGGCCGTGTTGCATGGGCGCACCTTCAGGGTCTACGCCAGCAGTGATCGCTTCGGTGTCGAGCTGGGTGGTGCGCTGAAGAACGTCTACGCGATCATCGCTGGCATGGCCGTGGCCTTGGGGATGGGTGAAAACACCAAGAGCATGCTCATCACCCGCGCCCTGGCCGAGATGACCCGCTTCGCCGTGAGCCAGGGCGCCAACCCCATGACTTTCCTTGGCCTGGCCGGTGTCGGTGACCTGATCGTCACCTGCTCCTCGCCCAAGAGCCGCAACTACCAGGTCGGTCACGCCCTGGGCCAGGGCCTTAGCCTGGAGCAGGCCGTCAGCCGCCTGGGCGAGGTGGCCGAAGGGGTCAATACGCTCAAGGTGCTCAAGGCCAAGGCCCAGGAGGTGCAGGTCTACATGCCGCTGGTGGCCGGCCTGCACGCCATCCTCTTCGAGGGGCGCACGCTGAACCAGGTGATCGAGCACCTGATGCGCGCCGAACCAAAGACCGACGTCGATTTCATTTCCATCAGTGGTTTCAATTAAGCCAAGGAGCAGCACATGAACGATACCCCCGAACGCGCCCAGCGCGAGTCGATCATCCTGCGGGTGCTGTGGATGCTGGTGTTCCTGGTGGTTTGGCAACTGGCCGAGCTGCTGCTCGGCGGCCTGGTACTGGTGCAGCTGATCTACCGCCTGGTCTATGGCGCACCGAGCGCCAGCCTGATGAACTTCGGTGACAGCCTTAGCCAGTACCTGGCGCAGATCGGCCGCTTCGGGACCTTCCACACTGACCAGAAGCCTTGGCCGTTCGCCGATTGGCCGACTGCACGTGCCCCGGAAGGCGAGGCGCCCCACGTCGTGGCCCCGGCGCCGCACCCGGTGCGTGACGAGGAGCCCAAGCTGTGAAGCTGTGGGTGCTGCGCCACGGTGAGGCCGAGCCACGCGCCAATACCGATGCCGAGCGGCGCCTGACCGGCCATGGCCGCGAGCAGGTACTGCACAGTGCAGCCCGGCTGCTTGGCCAACCGTTGCAGGCGATCATTGCCAGCCCATATGTCAGGGCACAACAGACAGCGGCCTTGGTGCATGACACCCTGGGCTTCGCTGAAGCCGTGCGCACCGTGCCGTGGCTGACACCTGACAGCGAGGTGCGGCTGGTGATCGGCGAGATCGAGCGCCTGGGCCTGGAGCATGTGTTGCTGGTCAGCCACCAGCCATTGGTAGGTTCGCTGGTGGGCATGCTCGAGCATGGCCACCTGCAGCAGCCGGCGCCCATGAGCACTGCCAGCCTGGCGGAACTGGAAGGCGACTGGCCGCTGGCAGGGCTGATGACATTGCTCGCCCTCAATTGCCCTGAGTGAGCGAAAGCAACTGGCATTTTTGCCAGTTGCCAGCCATGTGCCGCCGGCGGATGCTTGGCACCAGATTGTTGAACAGGTGACAGGGCAGGGAGCGCGTTGGATGAGTGGTTTGATGCACGAGCTTCTGCGCTCTCTGGATCTGCAACCCACGATTGAAGCCGTACAGCGTGGCAAACCACTCGATTTCGCCCGGCACGCCGTGTTGCGCGAGGCCGCCGACGCCAAGCTCCGGAACCTGCGGGGCAAAATCCGTAGCCAGACAGTGCCCCCTGCTCAAGACAACCTGGTACTCGAACAGGATCTGCTTGAACTGCAACAGTCGTGCATGCGCATGTCCCAGTTGCTGCAAACCAGCTGCCTGGCCTTGCGCCGGCTGCAACTGGATGTCCATGACCAACGCCTGGCCCGTGAGGCGTTGGAAAGCCAGATCGCCTACATGCAAGCCTGTCTGCGCCGCTCGCTGGCGAGTTTCGACGAGTCGGCATGACCTGATTGCCCTTGGCGATGACATATACAGACGTTGCCGAGAACCGGTGCGATGCCGACAATGGGCCATCATCCCGTCCGGACCAGGCGCCATGTCGCAGCAGATCTTCTTCGCCCATGCCAACGGTTTTCCCTCGGCCACCTACGGCAAGCTGTTCGCCGCCCTGGCGCCGGATTATCAGGTCAGTCACCTGGCCCAACATGCCCATGACCCGCGATTTCCGGTCAACGACAACTGGCAGAACCTGGTTGACGAACTGCTGCACCACCTGGCGCAGCAGGCGGCGCCGGTGTGGGGTGTCGGCCATTCGCTGGGCGGCGTGCTGCACCTGCACGCCGCCTTGCGCCGGCCTGAACTGTACCGCGGCGTGGTGATGCTCGACTCGCCGGTATTGACCCGAGCTGACCAGTGGCTGCTGCGTACCGCCAAGCGCTTTGGCTTCATCGACCGCATCACCCCCGCTGGCCGGACCCTCGGGCGGCGTGAAGCCTTCACCGACCGTGACAGTGCACGTGACTACTTCGCCAGCAAATCGCTGTTCCGTCACTTCGACCCCGATTGCCTGGAGGCCTACCTCGAGCATGGCCTGCAGCCGGCCGAGCAGGGCTTGCGCCTGCGCTTCGACCCGGCCACCGAGATCAGCATCTACCGCAGCATCCCGCACGCCAGCCCGGCGCCTGCGCGCCAGTTGCAGGTACCCTTGGCGATGGTGCGCGGCGAACGCAGCAATGTCATCCGCCGGCACCATGCACTGGCGGTGCGCGGCATGGCTCGGGGCGAATACCACAGTGTGCCGGGCGGGCATATGTTCCCGCTGGAACGGCCGACCGACACGGCCAGCCTGATCAAGGGCCTGTTCGACCGCTGGAGCCAGGCATGAGCGCGCAGGTCGAGGAAATCCGCCTGAGCCTGGGCCATATCGAGCTGGCTGCGCACCTGTTTGGCCCGGCCGATGGGCTGCCGGTGATCGCTCTGCACGGCTGGCTGGACAACGCCAACAGCTTCTCCCGCCTGGCCCCGCAGTTGAAGGGGCTGCGCATCGTTGCCCTCGACCTGGCCGGGCACGGCTATTCCGAGCACCGCCCGTTGGGCGCGGGTTACGCCTTGGCCGATTACGCGCACGATGTGTTGCGGGTGGCCGAACAGCTGGGCTGGCAACGGTTTGCCCTGCTCGGGCATTCGTTGGGCGCGATCATCTCGGTGCAGCTGGCCGGTGCCTTGCCCGATCGGGTCAGCCACCTGGCATTGATCGACGGTGTCATTCCCCCGACCGGCGCCGAGCAGGATGCCGCCGAGCGCCTGGGCATGGCCCTGCAGGCCCAGCTGCGCCTCGATGGCAAGCGCAAGTCGGTTTACCCGACCCTGGAGGAGGGCGTGCAGGCGCGTATGAAAGGCATGGTTGCGGTCAGCCGCGATGCTGCCGAGCGGCTGGCCCAGCGCGGCCTGATGCCAGTGCCCGGTGGTTACAGCTGGCGCAGCGACAGTCGCCTGACCTTGCCATCGCCCGTGCGCCTGAGCCAGGCCCAGGCCATGGCCTACGTGCGACGGGTGAGCTGCCCGGCGAGCCTGGTGGTGGCGGCCGACGGCATGCTGGTGCGCCACACCGAACTGCTGGAGCAGCTACCCTTTGAGCAGACTGTGTTGCCCGGTGGGCATCACCTGCACCTGAACGACGAACAGGGCGCGGCCCTTGTCGCAGACTGTTTCAATCGCTTCTTTGGCTTTACTTGACTTGCACCGGACAAGTGTCGAGGCTTGGCGGGTTGAACAGGGAGACAACCATGCAACTGCCAGACATCCTGGAGCTTCAACCCGGCGCGCTGCGCCCTCTGGTTCGCCGATGAGCGCGCCCGTTTCCATCCGTGCCGCCGTTGCCGCCTGCCTTGCACTGGCCAGCCCCTTGCTGTGGGCCGGCAGCCTGCCTGTACCCGTGGACGCCAAGGTGGTCGACCAGCGCCCGGCCGTGGAGCAGGAGCGCGTCTACCCCATGGGCCCGCTGCGCAAGATCAGTGGCCGCCTGCGCGTCGAAGACAAGATCGAAAGCCGTGGCCAGGTCAGCTCGGTCACCTATGAACTGCCGGTCGAGCGTAGCGCCCGCGAAGCCTTCACCAGCGCCCGTGAAGCGCTGCAGCACGATGGCGGTTATCCGTTGTTCTGGTGCCAGGGCCGCGATTGCGGCGAAGGCAGCCTGTGGGCCAACGACGTGTTCGCCAATGCGCGGCTGAACGGCGGCGACGAACAGCAGGCGTTCATCCTGCTGCGTCGCTCTGCCGAAGAGGCCGACACCCTGGTGGCGCTGTACAGCGTCACCCGTGGCAACCGCCGTGCCTACCTGCATGTGGAAGAATTCGTCGCCAGCAGCCCGCTGGGCGAGATACTGCCCACGGCCGCCACGGTGCTGCGTGAAATGCGCGACACCGGCAAGCTTGACTACCCAGACCTGGCCGCGCCACAGGCAGGCTGGGTGACCTTGCTGGCGCGCAGCCTGAACCTCGACAGCACCTTGCGGGCAAGCCTGAGTGGCGCCCAGGCCGAGGCGTGGCGCGAGCAACTGGTCAAGGCTGGCGTGCGAGATGGCCGGCTCGAACTCGGCAACGCAGCCACCGACGGCCTGCACCTGGAACTGATCCGTTGAGTGAGCGCCGCCATGGCCAACAATGACCGCCTGCTGATCCAGATTTTGCTGCTGACCCTGCTGGGCGCTGCCCTGTGGGTCATGGCGCCGTTCATATCCGCGTTGCTGTGGGGCGCCATCCTGGCCTTCGCCAGCTGGCCCCTGATGCGCTTGTTGACGCGTGTGCTGGGCGGGCGTGAAACCCTGGCCGCCAGCCTGTTGACCACGGCCTGGATCCTGATCGTGGCCTTGCCGCTGGTGTGGCTGGGCTTCAACCTGGCCGACCACATCCGCGACGCCACCGCTTTTGTGCGTGACGTGCAGGTCGATGGCCTGCCCGATGCACCTGACTGGCTCGGAGGTATTCCCTTGGTCGGCGAACGCCTGGCCAATTGGTGGCAATCCCTCGATCAACAGGGCGCGGCCTTGCTGGCGTCAGTCAAGCCGTATCTGGGGCAGGTCGGCAACTGGTTGCTGGCTCGCAGTGCGCAGATCGGCAGCGGTGTGCTGGAGCTGACCCTGAGCCTGGTATTCGTGTTCTTCTTCTACCGCGACGGGCCACGCCTGTCGGCCTTCGTGCTGCGGCTGCTGAACCGGCTGGTGGGCGAGCGGGCCGATTACTACCTGGAACTGGTGGCAGGTACTGTGCAACGGGTGGTCAACGGCGTGATCGGCACGGCGGCGGCCCAAGCCCTGCTGGCACTGATCGGCTTCCTGATCGCCGGGGTACCCGGGGCGATCGTGCTGGGGCTGGTAACCTTCATGCTCAGCCTGATCCCGATGGGGCCACCGCTGGCCTGGATCCCGGCGACCGGCTGGCTGGTGTGGAAGGGCGAGTACGGCATGGCCGTGTTCCTGGGGATCTGGGGCACCTTTGTCATCAGCGGCGTGGACAACGTGCTCAAACCGTACCTCATCAGCCGCGGCGGCAACTTGCCGCTGGTGATCGTGTTGCTCGGCGTATTCGGCGGGTTGATCGCCTTTGGCTTCATCGGCCTGTTCATCGGGCCGACCCTGCTGGCGGTCGGCTACAGCCTGCTGCTGGACTGGAGCCGTAACTCGGCGCAAGCCCCGCAATAACCTGTACGGGCCTCTTCGCAGGCATGCCCCCACCAGGGTTACGCGAACCCTGTGGGAGCGGGCTAGCCCGCGAAGAGGCCGGCACAGAAAACCCTGTACTTTGATTTTTACGCATTCTTTATTGCCATCCCCACCCCCCGATCTCGCCCCTTTACACCCCTCCCTCGGACAATTCCCTCAAAGCGGCCCAGGCCGCACCACGGGGGAGTCTCACTCATGTACATGCTCGACGGGTTGTCACTGCTGCTGGCAGTGGCCTTGGCGGTTTACCTGCTGGTAGCGCTGCTGCGCGCCGATCGCAGCTAGGGAGTGGCCATGCACAGTTACGATTACCTTTTGCTGTTGGCCTTCTTCGCCATCGTGCTGTTGCCGGCACCCTGGCTCGGGCGCTTTTATTACAAGGTCATGGAAGGGCAGCGCACCTGGCTGACCCCCGTGCTTGGGCCTGTGGAGCGTGGCTGTTACCGCCTGGCCGGCGTGCGCGCCGATCAAGAGCAGAACTGGAAGCAGTACACCCTGGCCCTGCTGGCCTTCAACCTGGCAGGTTTCCTGCTGCTTTTCAGCGTGCTCCTGCTGCAGGGCTACCTGCCACTCAACCCGCAGCACCTGCCCGGCCAGGAATGGTCGCTGGCATTCAACACGGCGGCGAGCTTCGTCACCAACACCAACTGGCAGGCCTACAGCGGTGAGGCTTCGGTCAGCTACCTGAGCCAGATGCTCGGCCTGACCGTGCAGAACTTCGTCAGTGCCGCCACTGGCCTGGCCGTGCTGGTTGCGCTGTGCCGGGGCATCGCCCGGCGCTCCGCCACCCACCTGGGCAACTTCTGGGTCGACATGACCCGCGCCACTCTCTACGGCCTGCTGCCGCTGTGCCTGCTGCTGGCGCTGCTGTTGGTGTGGCAGGGCGTGCCGCAGACCTTCGCCGACTATGCCCACGCCGTGACCCTGCAAGGCGCTGACCAGACCATCCCATTGGGCCCGGCCGCCAGCCAGATCGCCATCAAGCAGCTGGGCACCAATGGCGGTGGCTTCTTCGGCGTCAACTCGGCACACCCATTCGAAAACCCTACGGCCTGGAGCAACCTGTTCGAGGTAGCCTCGATCATCCTGATCCCGGTGGCGCTGGTGTTCACCTTCGGCCACTACGTCAAGGACCTGCGCCAGAGCCGCGCCATCATCGCCTGCATGCTTGGCCTGTTCCTGCTTGGCGGCGCCACGGCGCTGTGGTCGGAATACCAGCCGAACCCGGCGCTGGAGAGCGCCCAGGTGCAGCAGAGCGCGCCCATGGAGGGCAAGGAAAGCCGTTTCGGCACCACCGGCTCGGTGTTGTGGACGGTGACCACCACGGCGGCCTCCAATGGCTCGGTCAACGCCATGCACGACAGCCTCAACCCGCTGACCGGCATGGTCGCGATGGTCAACATGATGGTCGGTGAAGTGATCTTCGGCGGTGTCGGTGCCGGGCTCTACGGCATGCTGCTGTTCGTGCTGATCGCTGTGTTCCTGGCCGGGTTGATGATCGGCCGGACGCCAGAATACCTGGGCAAGAAACTGCAGGCGCGGGAAGTGCAACTGCTGGTGGCTACCTTGCTGGTGATGCCGGTCGGCGTGCTGGTGCTCGCCGCCATCGCCGCCAGCCTGCCAGGGCCTGCCAGCGCGGTCAGCAACCCAGGCGCCCATGGCTTCAGCCAGCTGCTTTACGCCTATACCTCGGCCACTGCCAACAACGGCTCGGCGTTCGCCGGGTTTGGTGCCAACACGGTGTTCCACAACGTGATGATCGGCCTGGCCATGCTGATCGGCCGCTTCGGCTACATCCTGCCGATCCTGGCCCTGGCCGGCAGCCTGGCGGCGAAGAAGAGCGCGCCGCAGAGCAGCAACAGTTTCCCCACCCACGGCCCGCTGTTCGCCTGCCTGTTGCTGGTGACCATCCTGCTGGTCGGTGGCCTGACCTTCCTGCCGACCCTGGCCCTCGGGCCGATCGCCGAACAACTGAGCCTGGGTTTCTGAGGAATCATCCATGAACATGCCCATTCCTGAAGTGAAAGCCTCACACAGCGCCAAGGATCAGACCCGTTTCGCGGCCCTGTGGCGCCCGGCGCTGGTGCAGGCCTTCGTCAAACTCGACCCGCGCCAGCTGAAGCGGGCACCGGTGATGTTGGTGGTCGCCCTGACCGCCATCCTCACCACCGCATTGTGTTTCGCGCCTGACAATGGTGTCAGCAGCGGCGTCGCCGCGCAGATTGCCCTGTGGCTGTGGTTCACCGTGCTGTTCGCCAACTTCGCCGAAGCCCTTGCCGAAGGCCGTGGCAAAGCCCGCGCCGACAGCCTCAAGGCGGGTAGCCAGGGGCTGACGGCACAGCGCCGCAAGCGCGATGGCAGTTTCGAAAGCGTCGCCGCCACGGCGCTGCGCAAGGACGATGTGGTGCGGGTGGTGGCTGGCGAGATGATCCCTGGCGACGGCGAGGTACTCGAAGGCATCGCGGCGGTCAACGAAGCGGCCATCACCGGCGAATCCGCACCGGTCATCCGCGAATCCGGCGGCGACCGCTCGGCCGTGACCGGCAACACCCGGCTGGTCTCGGACTGGCTGCTGATCCGCATCACCAGCAACCCTGGCGAGTCGACCCTGGACCGCATGATTGCCCTGGTCGAAGGCGCCAAACGGCAGAAGACCCCCAACGAAATCGCCCTCGACATCCTGCTGATCGGCCTGACCCTGATCTTCCTGATCGTGGTGGTGACCCTGCAGCCGTTCGCCCACTTTGCTGGAGGCAGCCTGCCGCTGATCTTCCTCGCTGCGCTGCTGGTGACGCTGATCCCCACCACCATCGGCGGCCTGCTCTCGGCCATCGGCATCGCCGGCATGGACCGCCTGGTGCGCCTGAATGTGATCGCCCGCTCCGGCCGCGCGGTCGAGGCGGCCGGCGACGTGCACACGTTGATGCTCGACAAGACCGGCACCATTACCTTCGGCAACCGCCGCTGCAGCGCCCTGCATGCGGCCCCGGGCGTGACCGCCAAGGAACTGGGGGAGGGGGCCTTGCTTGCTTCACTGGCCGACGACACGGCCGAAGGCAAGTCGATCGTCGAGTACCTGCGCCAGTTGCACGACTTCGTCGAACCGTCAGCCGGGCAGTACCAGGCCATCGCCTTCAGTGCCGAAACCCGCCTGTCGGGCATCGACTTCCAGCAGCGCCGCTACCGCAAGGGTGCCGTCGATGCCGTGTTGGCCTTCGTCGGCATGCAGCGCCTGGACTTGCCTGCCGCCCTGGCCCGTGAAGTGGAGCGCATCGCCCAGAGCGGTGGCACCCCGCTGCTGGTGTGCCTGGACAAACGCCTGCTCGGCGTGATCCACCTCAAGGACGTGGTCAAGCCGGGCATCCGCGAACGTTTCGCCGAACTGCGCAAGCTGGGCATCCGCACCGTGATGGTGACCGGTGACAACCCGCTGACCGCCGCCGCCATCGCGGCCGAGGCCGGGGTGGACGACGTGCTCGCCGAAGCCACGCCGGAGAAGAAGCTGGCACGTATCCGCCAGGAGCAGAACGATGGCCGCCTGGTGGCGATGTGCGGCGACGGCGCCAACGACGCCCCGGCGCTGGCCCAGGCCGACGTCGGCATGGCCATGAACGATGGCACCCAGGCCGCGCGCGAGGCGGCCAACATGGTCGACCTAGACAGCGACCCGACCAAGCTGCTGGACGTGGTACAGGTGGGCAAGGAACTGCTGGTGACCCGCGGTGCGCTGACCACCTTCTCCATCGCCAACGACGTAGCCAAGTACTTCGCCATCCTGCCGGCGCTGTTCGCCGCCATCTACCCGCAGCTTGGCGTGCTCAACCTGATGCACCTGGCCAGCCCGCAGAGTGCGATCCTCTCGGCGATCGTGTTCAACGCGCTGATCATCATCGCGCTCATCCCGCTGGCCCTGCGCGGCGTGCGCGTGCAGGCGGCGAGCGCGGCGCACCTGCTGCGGCGCAACCTGCTGATCTATGGGCTGGGCGGCATCCTGGTGCCGTTTGCCGGGATCAAGCTGATCGACCTGCTGCTCACCGCCCTGCACCTGGTCTGAGGAGGCCATCATGAATCGTTACGTACGCCCGGCGCTGAGCCTGATCCTGCTGATGACCGTGGTCACCGGCGCCCTTTACCCGCTGGCGGTGACCGGGGTTGCGCAACTGGCGTTCCCCGAGCAGGCCAATGGCAGCCTGGTGCGCGATGAGCACGGGCAGGTGCGGGGTTCGGCTTTGATCGCCCAGGATTTCCAGGGTGATGGCTGGTTCCATTCAAGGCCTTCGGCCGGTGCCTTTGCCACCGTCGCCAGTGGCGCGAGCAACCTGGCACCGAGCAACCCGGCGCTGGCCGAACGGGTCAAGGGCGATGCGGCGGTGCTGTACCAGGCGCAGCTGGGGCCGGTGCCGCAGGCGTTGCTGACCACCTCGGGCAGCGGTCTGGACCCGCACTTGCCACCGCAAGCCGTGGCCTACCAGATTCCTCGGGTAGCGGCAGCGCGGCAGGTGCCGGTAGAGCGCTTGCAAGCCTTGCTGGAAGAGGCCACCCTCCACCCATTGATCGGGCCACCGGTGGTCAATGTGCTGGCCCTGAACCAGGCACTGGAACATCTTTGACCGGGCCGCGCTGCGGCCCTTCGCGGGCAAGCCCGCGAAGGCCTGCAGAGCAGGCCCAGGTAATACGCAATAGCGCAGATTCTGAAGGATGAAACATGAGTGACTCCACCCGCGCAGACGCGCTGTTGGCCACCCTCCCACACAGCGGTCGCGGCCGGCTCAAGGTCTTCCTCGGCGCCGCCCCCGGCGTGGGCAAGACCTTCGCCATGCTCCAGGCCGCCCACGCCCAGCAACGCCAGGGCGTGCAAGTGTTGGCCGGGGTAGTCGAAACCCACGGCCGCAGCGAAACCGAAGCGCTGCTCGGCGGCCTGCTCCAGCAACCCCTGCTGCGCAGCGAATACCGTGGCGTCACCCTCGAGGAAATGGACCTGGACGGCCTGCTCAAGGCTGCCCCGACCTTGGCCCTGGTCGACGAACTGGCCCACACCAACGCCCCCGGCAGCCGCCACGCCAAGCGCTGGCAGGACGTGCAGGAACTGCTCGCCGCCGGTATCGACGTGTACACCACGGTCAATGTCCAGCACCTGGAAAGCCTCAATGACAAAGTCCGCGGCATTACCGGCGTACAGGTGCGTGAAACCCTGCCTGACTGGGTGCTGCAGGAAGCCTTCGAACTGGTGCTGATCGACCTGCCGCCACGCGAACTGCTCGAACGCCTGCGCGAGGGCAAGGTGT
The DNA here is from genome assembly GCF_001320485.1 of Pseudomonas sp. NBRC 111130. Classification (NCBI taxonomy): domain Bacteria; kingdom Pseudomonadati; phylum Pseudomonadota; class Gammaproteobacteria; order Pseudomonadales; family Pseudomonadaceae; genus Pseudomonas; species Pseudomonas sp. NBRC 111130. The sequence goes on along the minus strand of NZ_BCBG01000010.1, from coordinate 61,570 downwards.
ACGTGCCGGAGCAGGCACGCGCCGCCATCGACGCCTATTTCTCGCAAACCAACCTCACCGCCCTGCGCGAGCTGGCCATGCAGACCGCCGCCGCCCAGGTCGACGCCGACCTTGCCCATGGTTATCGCCTGCGCGGCGAAGCGGCGCCGGCCTTGCGTGGGCGCCTGCTGGTGGGCGTCGATGGCGATGAGCAGGCCGAGCGCCTGGTGCGCCACGCCAGCCGTGTTGCCCAGCGCCGCCACCTGCCGTGGAGCCTAGTGCACGTCGACAACGGCAGGCTGCGCGACGAAGCCGCCCGCCAGCGCCTGCAGGCGGCCCAGCAACTGGCCGAGCGCCTGGGCGGCGAGGTGGTGTTGCTGCGTGCCGGCGAAGTGGCGCGGACCTTGATTCAGCACGCCGCCGAGCGTCGCGCCAGCCTGGTGCTGGTCGGGCAATCCCGTGACCGCCTGCGCAGGCGCCTGTTCGGCGCCGGCGTCGCCACCCGACTGCTGCGGGAAAGCCACGGCCTGGAGATCAACGTGCTTGACCGCGACAGCCAGGCACGGCCGGCGCGCGCGGCGGTCAGCCGGGTTTGGGTCTGGCGCCACTACCTGCTGGCGCTGGTGGCCACGGCGCTGGCAGCCGGCCTGGCCTGGGGCGTGTCGAGCGTATTGGCGTTGCCCAACATCTCGCTGGTGTTCCTCGCCGCCGTGCTGCTGGTGGCCGTGCGCAGCAGCCTGGGGCCGGCGCTGGCCTGCGCGGCGCTGTCATTCCTGACCTATGACTTCCTGTTCATTCCGCCGAACTTCTCGTTCAGCATCCAGCGCGAGGAAGACGTGCTGACGCTAGTGTTCTTCCTGCTCATGGCAGCCCTCACCGGCAACCTCGCGGCCCGCCAGCGCAGCCAGTTGCAGGCCCTGCGCGAAACCCAGGCGCAGACCAACCAGCTGCTCGACCTGTCGCGTCGACTGACCGTGGCCACCGACCGCCAGGCGGTGTTCAACGCTGCCGGTCGCCACCTCAATGGCTGGAAGGATGTGCAGGTGTGCCTGCTGGAGCGCAACAGCGAAGGGCTGCTGCACCTGGCGAGCGGCGAAGCCCAGGCCTTGAGCGACACCGAGCGTGCCGCCGCCGAGTGGGCCTGGCAGCATGGCCAGGCCGCTGGCCACGGCAGTGATACCTTGCCCAACGGGCGCTGGTGGTGGTGGCCGCTGGCGGTTGACGATCAGCCCCTGGCGCTGCTCGGTGTGCGGCCGCGTTCCGGCGAGCCGTTGAGTGCCCAGCGTCGGCGCCTGCTGATGGCCCTCGGCCAACCCCTGGCCCAGGCCCTGGCCCGTGCCAGGCTGGCCGAACAGCTTGAAGCCGCCCGCCTGCACGGCGAAACCGAACAGCTGCGCAGTGCCTTGCTCGCCTCGGTGTCCCACGACCTGCGCACCCCGCTGACGGCCATGCGCGGCAGTATCGACAGCCTGCTGGCGCTGGGTGAGGCGATCCCCGTCGAAGATCGCCGCGAGCTGCTCGAAGGCACGCGCAACGAGGCCGAACGCCTGGACCGTTACATCCAGAACCTGCTCGACATGACCCGCCTCGGCCACGGCGGTCTCAAGCTTGCCCGCGACTGGGTGGCGCCGGCCGACATTGTCGGCAGTGCCCTCAACCGGCTGCGCGCAGTGCTGGCACCGTTGCACGTGCACACCGAGGTGCCCGGCGAGCTGCCGTTGCTGTTCGTGCACGCCGCGTTGATCGAGCAGGCGCTGATCAATGTGCTGGAAAACGCCGCACGCTTCTCGCCTGCGCAAGGCCGCCTGGAGCTGCAGGTTTCGGTGCACGACGAGCAGCTGCACTTTGCCGTCAGCGACCAAGGCCCCGGCATCCCGCTGGCCGAACGCGAAAAGATCTTCGATATGTTCTACACCGCTGCCCGCGGCGATCGCGGCGGGCAGGGCACCGGCCTGGGGCTGGCGATCTGCCAGGGCATGATCGGTGCTCACGGCGGGCAGATCCTGGTCGGTGAAGGCATCGATGGCCACGGCACCTGCATCACTCTATGCTTGCCGCTGCCCCAGCAACCAGAAGCCGAAAGCGAAACCCCATGAGCCAGTCCGCCACCCTGTTGGTCATCGACGATGAACCACAGATCCGCAAGTTCCTGCGCATCAGCCTCAGTTCCCAAGGCTACAAGGTGATCGAAGCCGCCACCGGCAGCGAAGGCCTGGCCCAGGCCGCGCTGGCCAAGCCCGACCTGGTGGTGCTCGACCTGGGCCTGCCCGACATGGACGGCCAGCAGGTGCTGCGCGAGTTGCGCGAGTGGAGCGCGGTGCCGGTGCTGGTGCTGTCGGTGCGGGCCAGTGAGGTGCAGAAGGTCGACGCGCTGGATGGCGGCGCCAATGACTACGTGACCAAGCCTTTCGGCATTCAGGAATTCCTGGCCCGGGTGCGCGCGTTGTTGCGTCAGGTGCCGCAGTCCGGTGGTAGCGAAGTGATGGCAATCTTCGGGCCGCTGGTGGTGGATTTCGCCTTTCGCAAAGTGACCCTGGAGGGAGTGGAGATCGCGCTGACGCGCAAGGAGTATGCCCTGCTGGCGCAACTGGCCGGGCATCCGGGCCGGGTGATTACCCAGCAGCAATTGCTCAAGGACATCTGGGGGCCGACCCATGTCGACGACACCCATTACCTGCGGATCGTGGTGGGGCATTTGCGGCAGAAGCTCGGCGATGACCCGACGGCGCCACGCTTTATCATTACCGAAGCGGGGGTGGGGTATCGGCTGGTGGCACCTCAGACCTGATGTGAACCCTGTGGGAGCGGGCATGCCCGCGAACACCGGCAAAGCCGGTGCCATACTCCGCGGTGCTTGCTTCGCGGGCACGCCCGTTCCCACAAGGATCGTGTGTTTCAGGCCCTGGGGGGTTCCTTTTCGAACAGCTGGCGCATGACTTCCAGATAGCGCCTTGCACCCAGGCCCAACGGCCGCGGCTTCAGCCAGATGATGTCCACCCACAGCCGCAAGCGGCTGGCCATGTTGTCAAACCGCACCTCGGCGAGTGCCCCCGAAGCAATCAACGGTTCCACCAGCGGCTGCGGCAAATACGCCCAACCCAGGCCGGACTGCACCAGATCGAGCGTTGCCAGGTAGCTGTCGGTCAACCATATCCGCCGCGACAGCACCATGCGCGGGTCCGAGCCGGTGGCCTTGCCCGAAGCCACGATGATCTGCCGCTGTTCGGCAAACGCTTCTTCAGGCAGCGGCGTGCCACTGTTGCTGCCAGCCGGATGACGCGGTGAAGCGACAGCCACCAGCAACTGGCTGCCCGCTTCGAGAAAGGACTCGCGCTCATCGATCCCCGGGCGTTCGAACACCAGCGCCAGTTGCACGCTGCCTTCATGCAGCAAGCGCACCGCTTCGGTCTGGGTCGCCGAGCGTACTTCGATCTCCAGGCTGGGAAATTCCTTCGCCAGGGTTTCCAGCGGCTGGCTCCAGCGGCCGGTCTGCAGCTCCGGGGCCATGGCGATGCTCAGGCGCTTTTCCAGCCCTTGGTGCAACTGCAGGGCCTGGGCGTCGAGCAGGTTGAGCTGGCAGATGACCTGCCTGGCTTGCGGCTCCAGCGCCAAGGCAGCACTGGTAGGCAGGGCTTTACGTGTAGCGCGGTCGAACAGGGCCAAGTCCAGCTCTGCCTCCAGTTGCGCGATGGCCATGCTCACGGCCGACGGCACCCGCCCCAGTTTGCGCGCGGCGGCAGAGAACGAACCCGCTTCCAGCACTGCGAGGAAAATTGCCAGGGAGTCGCTGCTGAAGGCCATGTCCGCAAACCTGAGGAAGAGGCCGGAAAGTATGAACACTCGCCGGCCCGGTTGATAGCCCTTACAAGCCTTCGCCAAGCACCCGGTCAATGCTGTCGACGAAGTAGTCGACGCTGGCCCGGGTGGTGCACATCGGCGGCTTGATCTTGAGGATGTTCAGGTAGTCGCCAGTCGGCTGCATGAAGATCCCCAGCTCACGCAAGCGGTCGCACAGCAGCATGGTTTCCTCGGTGGCCGGCTCCAGGGTCGCGCGGTCGCGCACCAGCTCCAGCCCCAGGTAGAAGCCCGAGCCATGTGCCGCGCCAGCCAGCGGGTGTTTGTCGACCAGTGCCTGCAGGCGCGCCTTGAAATAGCGCCCGGTGTCGCGAGCGTTGTCCCACAGGCCTTCCTCCTGCATCACGTCCAGCACCGCCATGCCGATGCGGCAGCTGACCGGGCTGCCACCGGCCGAGGAGAAGAAGTAACCCTCGGCCTCCAGGGCCTCGGCGATCTCGCGGCGGGTGATCACTACCCCCAGCGGCTGGCCGTTGCCCATGCCCTTGGCCATGGTGATGATGTCAGGCACCACGCCCTGTTCCTCGAAGCCCCAGAAGTACTCGCCCAGGCGCCCGTAACCGACCTGCACCTCGTCGGCGATGCACACGCCGCCGCGGGCACGGACCTTGGCATACGCCTCGCGCAGGTAACCGGCCGGCAGCGAAATCCCCCCGGCGTTGCCGTACACCGGCTCGCAGATGATGCCGGCCAGCTGGCGCCCGCGGGCATCGAGGTCGGCCAGCTTGGTGTCGACGTCGCGCAGGTAATCGGCGGCCGTGTCGGCACCGCGGAAGCGGCCGCGGAAGGTGTTCGGTGCCTCCACCGGGTGCACCCAGTCCGGGCGGGTTTCCAGGGCCTGCGGGTTGTCGGCGATGGAGGTGGAAATGGCATCGGTGGCCACCGACCAGCCGTGGTAGGCCTCCAGCACGCTGAGCAGGTCACGGCCACCGCTGTAGGCCCAGGCCAGGCGGATCGCCAGGTCGTTGGCCTCGGTGCCGCTGTTGACCATGAACACCCGGTCGAAGCCTTCGGGCGCGAGGGCGAGCAGGCGCTCGGAGAACTCGGTGATGGCGGCATAATGGAAGCGTGAGTTGGTGTTGAGCAGTGACCACTGGCGCGCCGATTCGGCGACCATGCGCGGGTGGCCGTGGCCCAGCACGGCGACGTTGTTGAGCATGTCCAGGTATGACCGGCCCTGCAGGTCGATCAGGTAGTTGCGCCAGCCGCGTTCGATCTGCGGCGGCTGTGTGTAGTAGTGCTTCTGCGAGCGGGCGAAGCTGGCGTCGCGACGGGCCAGCAGGGCCTGCGGGTCGGGCAACGGTTCGGCATCGCAGTCAAAGCCCAGCAGCGCGGCAGGCGACGGGCACAGGGCCAGCCAGGCGGCAGCCTGGGACGGTGTGGCGAAGAATGGCGGCTGGGTGCGGGTGTCCAGGCACAGCTGGACACTGAGGTAGCCGCAGCTGCTGCCCAGGGATTGCCCTTTTGCCAACGCCTGGCCATCGGCCGGGGCATCTTCCAGGCCTTGCAACCACAAGGCCCAGTGGGGCGTGCGCAGGCAGCCGCGACCGTCGCCGTCGCCGTGCCAGATGCCCGCGTCGGGCGCCTGGACCGCACTGCCATTGGGCACATGCAGCTCTACGCCCAGCGCGCAGGTTGCCGGTTCTTCGGGGCGATCGATATGGGTCTGTGACAGCCGGTACTGGCCATGCAGGCTGCAGGCTGGCGCCGGTTGTGCGCTCAGCAGGTGCTGGTCGAAGCCCGGCTGTTCCCAGTTGCCGGCTTCGCAATGCGCGCTGAGCACACCCAGGTCGACGCGCTTGACCGCCAGCCCGGCCAACTCCGGTAGCAGTGGCGCACAGCCTGTCAGCGCGGCTGCGTCGACTGGCAGGCCGGCCGCCTGGAGAATGGCCGCCTCCATCAAGGCGAATGGCACGGCCGTAGCGGTATCGAAGATTTCCCATTCATGGGCGACGTTGTCACGGGTGTAGTGATTGTCCGGGTCCACGGCCAGTTGCTGCGCGCTACTCAGCACCAGCACCGCCGCACGGTTCAGCACCAGCGGCCACAGGGCACGCAGTTCTGCTTCGGTCAGCGGGTTGAGGGCCTGGTAGGCGCTGACTGCCGGCAGGATGCGCAGCGGGTCGCCTTCGGCATGGTGCAGCAGTGCAGCGCAGGTCACCGAGAGGTCGGCGATGCGCCAAGTGCGCGACAGGTCGCCGAAGTCGATGACACCTTGCAGTTGCCATTGGCGCTGGTCGTCGCGGGCCCACACGGTGTTGTCGTCGGTGATGTCCAGGTGCACGGCCTGGGTTGGCAGCCGCTCTGCCAAGGGCGCGAGGCGCTCGCTGGCCAGGCGCGTGGCCTGTTCGATGCGGGCGCGTTGCGTGGGGTCGTGCAGTACCGGCAGCAGGTGCGTGATCAGCGCCTGGGCATGCTGCGGGTCCCATTGCAGGGTACGCACCAGGCCTGGATGGTCGAAGTCGATCAAGGCCTTGTCGAGCCGTGCGCACAGCCTGCCCAGTTCAGCTATCAGACGCGCCGGCATGTGCTTGAGGCGCGTCACTGGCTGGCCGTCAATGTAGTCGAGCAAGCGTACCCGCAGGGGTTGCCCGTCGATGGCCACTGCCAGCAAGGTGTCACCATTTTGTGCCGCTTGCACGGCGGGCACCGGCACGCTCTGCTCGCGCAGGTAGGCGAGGGCGGCGTGCTGCGCCTGCAGTTCGACCTCGGCGTAGCTGCCGTGACAGGCCTTGAGCACGAAGCGGCCTTGCGCGGCGTCCACGCGCAAGTTCAGGTCCTGCTGGCTGCCCAGCGCCGTCAAGTCGCCATCCAGGCCGTAATGCGTCCGCAGCAGCGCATGCGCCTGAGCTTCGCTAAGCGCAGGGCTGGGCAGGGCGGAGCGCTGGATCAGCGTGTCGAGGGCAGGGGAGGCGGGTTTTTTTTGTGGGCTGGACATGAGCTCTACCGTTGTTGCCGGGGTTGACGAAAGCGAATCTATTCCCGATATGGCTGATGATGAAAGATGATCGTGATCAGAATTTTTGATAGATGATGGCGCTTTGCCTTGTAGCTAGGGTTGATGTTTGAATTTGGGAAGCATTACCATTTGCTCTTGTCTTCTCAATCCAATGCCATCAGGACTTACACCATGTCGTCCCGTTTTCCGTCACGCCCAACATTGTTGGCGATTTGCTGTTCCTTAACCCTGATGGCGCAAGCTGCCGAGCCGATCCAGCTGGAAGCGACGGACGTCAATGCCGATGCCTTGAAAGCCCAACCCGGCGCGTTGCCCGAGGCGTTCGCTGGCGGCCAGGTCGCCCGCGGTGGCCAGATGGGTGTGTTGGGCAACCAGGACTACATGGATGTGCCGTTCACCATGACCAGCTATACCTCCAAGCTGATCGAAGACCAGCAGGCTGAGGACATCGGCGACGTATTGGCCAACGACCCTTCGGTGCGCGAGTCGTTCGGCTTCGGCAACCAGTCCAAGGTCTTCATCATCCGCGGCCTGCCGCTGGCGGGGGACGACATTTCCTTCAACGGCCTGTACGGCATCCTGCCGCGTCAGATCATGTCAACTGACGGTGTCGAGCGGGTCGAAGTGTTCAAGGGGCCCAATGCCTTTCTCAACGGCGTGAGCCCGACCGGCACCGGCCTTGGCGGCAACGTCAACCTGCAGCCCAAGCGTGCGGGCGATGAGCCGACCCGTCGCTACACCCAGGACATCAGTGCTGATGGCCGTATCGGCGAGCACCTGGATATTGGCCAGCGTTTTGGTGAAGACAACCGCTTCGGCGCCCGGCTGAACCTCAGCCAGCGCGAAGGTGAAACCGCCATCGACGACCAGGACCAGCGCACCAAACTGTTCACCGCAGGCCTGGACTACCGCGGTGACAACTTCCGCGTATCGACCGACATCGGATACCAGAAGCAGCGCATCAACCACTTGCGCAACTCGGTGCGCCTGGGCGGTACCACGACCAAGGCCCCGACCGCGCCAGATGCCGACCACAACTACGGGCAGAGCTGGAGCTACAGCGAATCGGAGGACACCTTCGGCATGGCCCGTGGCGAATGGGACCTGAACGACAGCTGGACCGCCTACCTTGCCGGCGGTGCCCGCCACAGCCGCGAGCACGGCACCTATGGCACCCCGGTGCTGGTCGGCAACAGTGGCGCGGCCACCATGACCCCCTCCGATATCGTTCATGTTGAGGACAACACCAGCTTCAGTACTGGCCTGAATGGTCGCGTGCAGACCGGCCCGATCAGCCACCAGATCGCCGTGGGCGCCAACACGATGTGGACCCAGGCCGCAAACGCCTACACCTTCTACTTGCCGATCAGCACCAACATCTACGACACGGTGCAGCGGCCAAAACCTGGCAACGTCACCAGCTGGGGCGGTGACATGGGCGACCCGGGTGTGACCGGCAAGACGCGTGCGCGCAGCATTGCGATTTCCGACACGGTCGGCCTGTTCGACGACCGCCTGCTGCTGACCTACGGCTTGCGTCGCCAGCAATTGCGCGTGGAAAACTACTTCTATGACGGCACCTCCAGGCTCCCGAGCGCGGATGGCAGCCGTAACGGCGACCCTTACGACAAGTCGATCACCACACCGGTGTACGGCATCGTGTTCAAAGCCACTGACAGTATCTCGTTGTACGCCAACCGCATCGAAGGCCTGGCCCAGGGCGCGACAGCGCCGAGCAATGTATCGAACGCCAACGAGATGTTCCCGCCTGGCCGCACCAAGCAGCTCGAGGCCGGCATCAAGTTCGACCGCCTGACCTATGGCGCGAACCTGGCCGTGTTCCGTATCGAGAAACCGTCAGACGGCTACACCTTGAACGACGTCTTCATCCGCGATGGCGAACAGGTGAACAAGGGCCTGGAACTGAGCCTGTTCGGCGAGCCCGTCGAAGGCCTGCGCCTGATGGCCGGTGGCACGCGTATGACTTCGGAGCAGAAGAACACCGCCAATGGCACCAACGATGGCAACCACGCCATCGGCGTGCCGACCTTCCAGCTCAATGCCAGCGTCGACTGGGATGTGCCGGGCGTGCCGGGGTTGGCGCTCAATGCGCGGATGCTGCGCACCGGTGGCCAGTTCGTCGATGCGGCGAACAACGTCAGCCTGCCGACCTGGAACCGCTTCGATGCCGGCGCACGCTACAAGCTGAAAGTGGCGGAGAAGGACCTGACCCTGCGGGTCAACGTCGAGAACCTGACCGACAAGAACTACTGGGCTTCGGCCAACGGTGGCTACCTGACCCAGGGTGATCCGCGTCTGGTCAAGTTCTCTGGCACCATCGATTTCTGATAATCCGGGCCTACGCGGTTCCGTGTGGGAGCGGGCAAGCCCGCGAAGAAGGCGACGCGGTGGATGGCACCGGCTTTGCCGGTGTTCGCGGGTTAACCCGCTCCCACAGGTACTGCGCAAGCCTTCAGGCTAATGGTTATCCCTGCGGGAGCGGGCATGCCCGCAAAGAGGCCCGTCCGCAGCGATGCCATTCCGGATCTACGCCTTCAGACATCCCCTAAAAACGCTGCCTCCAACAATTGTTTCGTATAAACATGTTGCGGTGCGTGGAAGATCTCCCGCGCTTCCCCTTGTTCCACCACATGCCCATGCTTGATCACCATCAACTGGTGACTCAGTGCTTTCACCACCGCCAGGTCATGGCTGATGAACAGGTACGTCAGGTTGTACTTGGCCTGCAGATTGCGCAGCAAATCCACCACCTGCCGCTGCACCGTGCGGTCGAGCGCCGAGGTCGGTTCATCCAGCAGAATCAGTGCCGGCTTCAGCACCAACGCCCGGGCAATGGCGATGCGCTGGCGCTGGCCACCGGAAAACTCATGCGGGTAGCGATGGCGGGTGCGCGGGTCCAGCCCCACTTCCTCCAGCGCCGCAATGATCGCTGCCTCCTGTTCCGCCGGCGTGCCGATCTTGTGTATCCGCAAGCCCTCGCCAACGATATCCGCCACGCACATGCGCGGGCTCAGGCTGCCGAAGGGGTCCTGAAACACCACCTGCATTTCCCGCCGCAGCGGCCGCACTTGCTTCTGGTTCATCCCTTCGAGCTGTTGCCCATGAAAGCGGATCCCACCCTGGCTGGAGATCAACCGCAGAATCGCCAGGCCCAGTGTCGATTTGCCCGACCCGGACTCGCCGACTATGCCCAGCGTCTGCCCCTGGGGCAGGCTGAAGTTGATGCCGTCCACCGCCTTCACATGGTCCACCGTCTTGCGCAGCAACCCCTTCTTGATCGGGAACCACACCTTCAGGTCATTCACCTCCAGCAGCGGCGCCCCTACCGGGTTATGCGCCGGCAACCCGCTGGGCTCGGCGTTGATCAGCATCTGCGTGTAGTGATGCTGCGGTGCGCTGAACAGCGTGGTGCACTCGGCCTGTTCGACGATCTGCCCGCGCTGCATCACGCACACACGGTGGGCGATGCGGCGCACCAGGTTGAGGTCGTGACTGATCAGCAGCAGGGCCATGCCTAACTTCGCCTGCAGCTTTTTCAGCAGGTCGAGGATCTTCAACTGCACGGTCACATCCAGCGCCGTGGTCGGCTCATCGGCGATCAACAGCTCGGGCTCGTTGGCCAGGGCCATGGCGATCATTACCCGCTGGCGCTGGCCGCCGGACAGCTCATGGGGCAGGGCCTTCAGGCGCTTGCGCGGTTCGGGGATGCCGACCATTTCCAGCAGCTCCAGGGTTCGCGCAGTGGCTTGCTTGCCAGTCAGGCCCTTGTGCAGCAGGAGGATTTCATTGATCTGTTTCTCGATGCAGTGCAACGGGTTCAGCGAGGTCATCGGCTCCTGGAAGATCATCGCGATGCGGTTGCCGCGAATGCGCTGCAGGGCCTTTTCGTTCTGCTGCAGCAGATCTTTGCCCTCATAGCGGATGCTGCCACTGGGGTGGCGCGCCAGTGGGTAGGGCAGCAGCCGCAGAATCGAGTGTGCGGTGACGGATTTGCCCGAGCCGCTTTCGCCGACCAAGGCCAAGGTCTCGCCCTTGCGGATGTCGAAGCTGATGCCGTCAACCACTCGGTTGACGTGTTCGCCGGTGACGAACTCCACGGCCAGGTCACGCACTTCGATCAGGTTCTGTTCACTCATATCACTTCCTCGGGTCGAAGGCATCGCGGGCGGATTCGCCGATGAACACCAGCAGGCTGAGCATGATCGCCAGCACGGCAAAGGCGCTGATGCCAAGCCACGGGGCTTGCAGGTTGGACTTGCCTTGCGCTACCAATTCACCCAGCGACGGCGCGCCAGGGGGCAGGCCGAAGCCGAGGAAGTCCAGCGCGGTCAGGGTGCCGATGGCACCAGTGAGGATGAACGGCATGAAGGTCATGGTCGAGATCATCGCGTTGGGCAGGATGTGCCGATACATGATCGCGCCGTTGCGCATCCCCAGGGCGCGGGCCGCGCGCACGTATTCCAGGTTGCGCCCACGCAGGAACTCGGCACGTACCACGTCCACCAGGCTCATCCACGAGAACAACAGCATGATGCCCAGCAACCACCAGAAGTTGGGCTGCACGAAGCTGGCGAGGATGATCAACAGGTACAGCACTGGCAGGCCGGACCAGATTTCCAGGAAGCGCTGCCCGGCCAGGTCGACCCAGCCGCCGTAGAAGCCCTGCAGGGCACCGGCAATGACGCCGACGATGGAACTCAACACCGTCAGCGTGATGGCGAACAGCACCGACACGCGGAAGCCGTAGATCACCCGCGCCAGCACGTCGCGGCCCTGGTCGTCGGTGCCCAGCCAGTTGTCGGCCGAGGGTGGCGCCGGGGCCGGTACGCGCAGGTCGTAGTTGATGCTCTGGTAACTGAACGGGATCGGCGCCCAGACCACCAGGCTGTCCTTCTTCTGCAGCAGGTCGCGGATGTACGGGCTCTTGTAGTTGGCCTCCAGCGGGAATTCACCGCCAAAGGTGGTTTCCGGGTAGCGCTTGAACGCCGGGAAGTACCACGAGCCTTCATAGCGCACGGCAATCGGTTTGTCGTTGGCGATCAGCTCGGCACCCAGGCTCAGGCCGAACAGGATCAGGAAAAGCCACAGCGACCACCAGCCTCGGCGGTTGGCCTTGAAGCGCTCGAAGCGCCGGCGGTTGAGGGGGGACAGGGCCATGTCAGTGCTCCCGGCTGGCAAAGTCGATGCGTGGATCGACCAGGGTATAGGTCAGGTCGCCGATCAGTTTCACCACCAACCCGAGCAGGGTGAAGATGAACAGGGTGCCGAAGACCACCGGGTAGTCGCGGTTGATCGCCGCTTCGAAACTCATCAGGCCCAGGCCATCGAGGCTGAAGATCACCTCGATCAGCAGAGAGCCAGTGAAGAAGATGCCAATGAATGCCGATGGGAAGCCGGCGATCACCAGCAGCATGGCGTTGCGGAACACATGCCCGTACAGCACGCGTGGCCGGCTCAGGCCCTTGGCCTTGGCGGTGACCACGTACTGCTTGTTGATCTCGTCGAGGAAGCTGTTCTTGGTCAGCAAGGTCATGGTGGCGAAGTTGCCAATCACCAGGGCGGTGATCGGCAACACCAGGTGCCAGAAGTAGTCGAGCACCTTGCCGGTGGTGGACAGCTCGTCGAAATTGTTGGAGGTCAGGCCGCGCAGCGGGAACCAGTCGAAATAGCTGCCGCCGGCGAACAGCACGATCAGCAGGATGGCGAACAGGAACGCAGGGATGGCGTAGCCGACGATGATCGCCGAGCTGGTCCAGACGTCGAAGTGGCTGCCGTGGCGTACCGCCTTGGCGATGCCCAGCGGAATCGACACCAGGTACATGATCAGCGTGCTCCACAGCCCCAGCGAGATCGACACCGGCATCTTCTCGGCGATCAGGTCGATGACCTTGGCGTCGCGGAAGAAGCTGTCACCGAAGTCCAGCGTGGCGTAGTTCTTGATCATGATCCACAAGCGTTCTGGCGCCGATTTGTCGAAGCCATACATGTGCTCGATTTCAGCGATCAGCGCCGGGTCCAGGCCCTGGGCGCCGCGGTAGTTGGAACCGGCCACCGAGACCTCGGCGCCGCCGCCGGCAATGCGGCTGGTGGCGCCCTCGAAGCCTTCGAGCTTGGCGATCATCTGTTCCACCGGGCCGCCGGGGGCAGCCTGGACGATGATGAAGTTGATGATGAGGATGCCGAACAGGGTCGGAATGATCAGCAGCAGGCGACGCAGGATATAGGCCAGCATGTCAGTTGGCCTCGTCTGCAGGGGTTTCGCCCACGGCAGGGGTGACGTTGGGCTTGATCCACCAGGTGTCGATGCCGACGTCGTACTTGGGCGAAACCTTGGGATGGCCGATGTGGTTCCAGTAGGCCACGCGCCAGGTCTTGATGTGCCAGTTGGGGATCACGTAGTAACCCCACAGCAACACGCGGTCCAGCGCCCGGCAATGGTCGATCAGGCTCTGGCGCGAATCGGCGTTGATCAGCTGTTCCACCAGTTGGTCGATGGCCGGGTCGCGCAGCCCGATGAAGTTGCGGCTGCCCGGGTTGTCGGCGGCGCTGCTGCTCCAGTATTCGCGCTGCTCGTTGCCCGGCGAGTTGGACTGCGCGAAGCCGCTGACGATCATGTCGTAGTCACGCGAGCGCAGGCGGGTGATGTACTGCGAGACATCGACGCGGCGAATGTTGAGGTCGATGCCCAGGTCGGCAAGGTTACGCTTGAATGGCAGCAGGATGCGCTCGAACTCGGTCTGCGCGAGCAGGAACTCGATCACCACCGGCTTGCCCTGGGCGTCGACCATCTTGTCGTCGACGATCTTCCAGCCGGCTTCCTGCAACAGCTTGTAGGCCTTGCGCTGTTGCTCGCGGATCATGCCGCTGCCATCGCTGACCGGGTTGTGGAAGGCCTCGCTGAAGACCTGATCAGGAACCTTGCCGCGCAGCGGCTCGAGGATCTTCAGCTCATTGGCGCTGGGCAGGCCGCGGGCAGCCATTTCCGAGTTCTCGAAGAAGCTGCCGGTGCGGGTGTAGGCGCCGTTGAACAACTGCTTGTTGGTCCATTCGTAGTCCAGCAACTGGCTCAGCGCCTCGCGCACGCGCACGTCCTGGAACAGCGGGCGACGGATGTTGAAGACGAAGCCCTGCATCCCGGTGGGGTTACCGTTGGGCAGCTCTTCCTTGATCAGGCGGCCTTCACGAACGGCCGGCACGTTGTAGGCGCTGGCCCAGTTTTTTGCGCTGACTTCCAGGGCATAGTCGAAGGCACCGGCTTTCAAAGCTTCCAGGGCGACGGCGGTGTCGCGGTAGGCGTCGAAAGTCATGGCGTCGAAGTTATAGAAACCGCGGTTGATCGGCAGGTCCTTGGCCCAGTAGTCCTTTACCCGCTCGTAACGGATGCTGCGCCCGGCCTTGACCTCGGCAACCTTGTACGGCCCGCTGCCCAGCGGGATTTCCAGGTTGCCGCGGTTGAATTCGCGGTTTTCGTACCAGTGCTTGGGCAGCACTGGCAGCTGGCCGAGGATCAACGGCAGCTCGCGGTTGTTGTTGTGCTTGAACCTGAACAGCACCCGCAGCGGGTCTTCGGCAACCACTTCGGCGACGTCGCCGTAGTATTGGCGGTAGAGAGGGGCGCCATCCTTGATCAGGGCATTGAAGGTGAACACCACATCCTCGGCGCGCATCGGGTGGCCATCGTGGAAGCGCGCTTCGGGGCGCAGGTAGAAACGCACCCAGCTATTGTCCGGGGCTTTCTCGATCTTGCCGGCGACCAGGCCGTACTCGGTGAACGGCTCGTCCTGGCTCTGACGCATCAGGGTGTCGTAGATGATGCTGATGTTTTCGGCTGACACGCCTTTGTTGATGAACGGGTTGAGGCTGTCGAAGCCACCGAAGCTGGACTGGCGGAAGGTGCCGCCTTTGGGCGCGTCGGGGTTGACGTAGTCGAAGTGCTTGAAGTCGGCCGGGTATTTCGGCGGCTCGTCGTAGAGGGTCAGCGCGTGTTGCGGCGCCGCCAGCGCGGGCAGGCTCAGGCAGGCGAACAGCAGGCTGCAGGCCAGGCGATGCGTCGGCTTCATTGGGCTTTCTCCGAAGACTTTAGCCACCAGGTATTCAGCCCGAGGGTATAGGGCGGCGTGGTGACGAAGGCGAACCGGTTACGGTAGGCCAGGCGGTGATTGTCGAGGTACCAGTTGGGAATCATGTAGTACTGCCATGACAGCACGCGGTCCAAGGCGCGGGCGGCGGCGACCTGGTCATCCCGGGTGCGCGCTGCCAGCAGGGTGTCGAGCAGGTGGTCGACCACCGGGTCCTTGACCCCCGCATAGTTCTTGCTGCCCTTGGTCGAGGCCTGGCTGGAATGGAAGTACAGCCACTGTTCAAGGCCCGGGCTCAAGGTCTGGTTCAGGGTCATCAGGATCATGTCGAAGTCGAACTGGTCCAGGCGTTGTTTGTACTGGGCACGGTCCACGGTGCGCAAGCGCGCCTCGATGCCGATGCTGGCCAGGTTTTCGACATAGGGTTGCAGGATGCGTTCGAGGCTCGGGTTCACCAGCAGCAATTCCATGCGCAATGGCTGGCCCTTGGCGTTGACCAGGCGCTGGCCGTCGAGCTTCCAGCCGGCCTGGTTCAGCAGGCCCAAGGCCTGGCGCAATGTCTGGCGACCGATGCCGCGCCCATCGGTGTGGCTGACCTGAAAGGGCTGGGTGAACAGCTTGTCGGGCAACTGGTCGCGGAACGGCGCCAGCAGCAGCCATTCCTTACCGGTGGGTACGCCGCTGGCCGCGAACTCGCTATTGGGGTAGTAGCTGGTGGCGCGGCGGTAGGCGCTGCCGAACAGCGCACGGTTGGTCCACTCGAAGTCGAGCATCAGGCCCAGAGCCTGGCGCACCCTGGGGTCGCTGAAGGCAGCCCGGCGGCTGTTCATGAACAGGCCTTGGGTCTGGGTGGGGATGCGGTGCGGGATCTGCGCCTTGATCACTTCGCCACGGCGCACAGCCGGGAAGTTGTAACCGTTGGCCCAGTTCTTGGCCTGGTGCTCGATATAGATGTCGAACTCACCGGCCTTGAATGCTTCGAAGGCCACGGTGGCATCGCGGTAGAACTCGAATTCGACGTGGTTGAAGTTGTACTTGCCGCGGTTTACCGCCAAGTCCTTGCCCCAGTAGTTCTTCACCCGCTCGAACACCAGGCGGCGGCCAGGCTCGACCTGGGTGATGCGATAGGGCCCGCTGCCCAGCGGCGGCTCAAAGGTCGTGGCCTCGAAGTCACGCTTTTGCCAGTAGTGCCTGGGCAATACCGGCATCTCACCCAGGCGCAGAATCAACAGCGGGTTGCCGGCACGCTTGAAGACGAAGCGGATGCGCAGCGGGCCGAGGATATCGACCCGCTGCACTTCCTGCAGGTTGGTGCGGTAGATCGGGTGGCCTTGCTTGAGCAGGGTGCGGTACGAGAAGGCCACGTCGGCTGCGGTGATCGGCGCGCCGTCATGCCAGCGTGCTTCCGGGCGCAGGTTGAACACCACCCAGCTGCGGTCCTCGCTGTACTCCACCGAGCGGGCGATCAGGCCATAGCTGGAGGTGGGCTCGTCACCGGACGGGTCGTACTGGCCGGTGCCGACCATCAGCGTTTCGTTCAGCTCGCTGACGCCGTATTGCAGGAAGTTCGGCGTGGTGACCGGGCTGGTGCCCTTGAAGGTATAGGGGTTGAGCGTATCGAAGGTGCCGAATGCCATGGCCCGCAAGGTGCCGCCCTTGGGCGCTTGCGGGTTGACCCAGTCGAAGTGGGTGAATGTGGCTGGGTACTTGAGCGTGCCGAACTGCGCGTATCCGTGGCTTTCGCTCACCATCGCGACGGCGGGGAAGCTCAAGGCCAGGCTGAGTGACAGCAGGAGGGGACGTATCAAGTCGGCATCCGATCCAGAGGCGTTGGGCTTTGGTCGGGGTACAGTAACAGCTTGCCGGGTATGGAAAAAGAGAAGGAGTAGGGGAATTACCGTGGGCTTTTTTTCAGGTCCATTCGCGAGTAGACCCGCTCCTCCAGATATTGCACTGGCTTCGAATCCTGCGCTGCACCTGTGGGAGCGGGTTTACCCGCGAATGGGCTGCACGGCAGCCCCAGCCTCGCCTTAATGGGACAGGTAGACGGTCAGCGTCTGGCCTGGCTTGAGTGCATGCCCGCTGCGTGGGTTCCAGCGCTTGAGGTGCTGCATCTCGACATTGAAACGTTTGGCTACAAGATACAGCGAATCACCCTTGCGCACCTTGTACTGGGTGGAGCGCTGCCCCGAGGCTGCCACGCGGTTGCCCGCAGCGCTCGGGGCGCTGCCGCCGCGCAGGGCCAGGACCTGGCCGGCTTTCACACGGTTGCCCGGCAATTTGTTCCAGCGCTGGATGTCCTTGACCGCAACGCGATTGGCCTTGGCGATGCTGCTCAGGCTGTCGCCACGCTTGACCCGGTAGCTGCGCGCGGCAGGTGCGTTGGCTTCGGCCACGGCGGCGGCGAACACGGCCTTGTTCGGTTGCAGGCTGACCAGCTGCTCGGGCTTGAGGTTGGACAGGCTGTCGCTGAGCAGTTGCGCTTTGGCGGTCGGAACCAGCAGCTGCTTGGGGCCATCGACGGTCATGCGTTTCTTGAAGGCCGGGTTGAGCTGGATCAGTTCGTCTTCGTCGATGTTGGCGAAGGCGGCGACCCGCGACAGGTCGAGGCGGTCGTTGATCGCCACGGCTTCGAAGTAGGGCTCGTTGGCGATCGGCGTAAGGTTCACGCCATAGGCTTCAGGTGTGGAGACCACTTGCGACAGTGCCAGCAGCTTGGGCACGTAGTCACGGGTTTCCTGCGGTAATGGCAGGTTCCAGTAATCGGTGGGCAGGCCAAGCTTCTCGTTGCGCTCGATGGCGCGGCTGACAGTGCCTTCGCCGGCGTTGTAGGCCGCCAGTGCCAGCAGCCAGTCACCGTTGAACATGTCGTGCAGACGGGTCAGGTAGTCCAGCGCGGCGTTGGTCGACGCGGTGATGTCGCGACGGCCGTCATAGAAGTTGGTCTGGCGCAGGTTGAAATGACGACCGGTGGCGGGCATGAACTGCCACATGCCCGCTGCACTGGCGCGCGAGTAGGCCATGGGGTTGTAGGCGCTCTCGATCGCCGGCAGCAGTGCGAGCTCCAGCGGCATGTCGCGTTCTTCGAGGCGTTCGACGATGTAGTGCAGGTACAGGCTGCCACGCTCGCCGGCGCTCTCGAGGAACGTCGGGTTGCTGGCGAACCACAGGCGTTGCTGCTCGATGCGCGGGTTGACGTCGATGTTGTCCTGCAGGGCGAAACCCTGACGCATGCGCTCCCACACATCCTGCGGCGGTTCGGCAGGCTTGACCGCCAGCGGCGAGGGCTTGTGCTTGATCCGGGCCTGGTAGTTGTGCGCGCGAACGCTGTCGGCTTCATCGAGCTGACGGGTACTCTGGCAACCCACCAGTGTGGCGGCCAGCGCCAGCGCACTGATTTGGGCCAGGCGCGTCAGGGCGACTGAATGAGCGGTTCTGCGGCTACGTGAAGACATCGGCTGACACAGGTTTCCGAGCGAAAAATTTCGGCGATTCTAGAAACCGCTCCCGCCTGGGTCAACCGTTGCGAACCCTCTGCGATATATCTTGAGGTTATCAGAAGCGGTCCTTCCAAGACCTCAAGGCAGCAAAAACAGTGACCTGCGAGTCGTTTGAATGTCCCTTCCATTCGTCTGCTTTTTGTTTAACTAATGTTTCAGCAGTACGCAGGAATGGGTTGGTCAGGCGCTCGAGGCCGATCGTTGAAGGCAGGCTGATGCGATTTTCGGCGCGCAACCGGGTAACGTCTTCGAAACGCTGCAGAACGTGGGGATTGGCAGGTTCCACCGCCTTGGCGAAGCGCAGGTTGCTTAGGGTGTATTCATGGGCACAGTAGACTTCGGTCTGCTCCGGCAGCGCTGCCAGGCGGGCGAGGGCAGGCTGCATCTGCTCCGGAGTGCCTTCGAACATGCGCCCGCAACCGGCGGCGAACAAGGTGTCGCCACAGAACAGAAGGGGTGTCGCTGGCTGGTCACTGAAGTAGGCGATATGCCCCAGGGTGTGGCCGGGCACGGCCAGAACCCGGAAGGCCACGCCCAGGACGCTGACCTGGTCGCCCTCGTCCAGCGCCAGGTCGCGGCCGGGGATCTGCTCGTGGGCCGGGCCGCAGACGCGGGCACCGGTCTGTTGCTTGAGGCGTTCGACACCCCCGACATGGTCGTGGTGGTGGTGGGTCACCATGATGGTGTCCAGCGTCCAGCCGGGGTTGGCAGCCAGCCAGGCTTCCACCGGGCCGGCATCACCCGGGTCGACCACCGCGCAGCGGCGTTTGGCAGTATCCTGTAACAACCAGATGTAGTTGTCGGAGAAAGCGGGGAGAGCGTCGATCTGTATCATGGTGCGGATCCGTATCGCCATGGGTGGCACATGAGGTCATCTTAGCCACGATGGCGCGGTGCGGGAACCTTCGAGGGAGAGCGCAATGACCGACCAAGCCTTTGCTCAGGCCGACCCGGAATGGGTCGAACTGATCAGCCTGGCCCGTGAGTGGTTCAACGGCCCACTCGGCCAGCTGATGCTGAAGGAAGAGGAAAAACTGCTGGAAGAAGAGCTCGGGCGCTTCTTCGGTGGCTACCTCGTGCACTATGGCCCTTGTGCCGAGGCGCCGCCCAGCGCGCCGCAGGTGCAGCGCAACGTGCGCCTTGGCGCGCCGTTGCCGGGGGTAGAGATCGTCTGCGAGGAGCAGGCCTGGCCATTGGGCGAGCACGCCGCCGACGTGGTGGTGCTGCAACATGGGCTGGATTTCAGCCTTTCGCCCCACGGCCTGCTGCGCGAGGCGGCCAGTGCGGTGCGTCCCGGTGGGCACCTGCTCATTGTCGGCATCAACCCCTGGAGCGGTTGGGGCCTGCGCCATTTCTTCAGCCAGGGTGCCCTGCGCAAGGCCCGCTGCATCTCGCCGTCACGGGTCGGCGACTGGCTCAACCTGCTGGGCTTCGCGCTGGAGAAACGCCGCTTCGGGTGCTATCGTCCGCCGCTCACTTCGCCGGCCTGGCAGCAACGCCTGGCAGGCTGGGAACGGATGGCGGGAGGCTGGCAGAGTGTCGGCGGCGGGGTCTACCTGCTGGTGGCGCGCAAGATGGTGGTTGGCCTGAGGCCGTTGCGCCAGGTGCGCCGCGAACCGATGGGCAAGCTGCTGCCGCTGCCACTGGCCAAGGTCAACCGCACCGCCGCCAGGCCGGATACCGAAAAGCACTGAACATGAGTGGTACATGAGCGATAGCGTCGAGATGTATACCGATGGCGCCTGCAAGGGCAACCCTGGCCCAGGTGGCTGGGGCGTCCTGCTGGTCTTCAAGGGCGTCGAAAAGGAACTGTGGGGCGGCGAACGCGAAACCACCAACAACCGCATGGAACTGATGGCCGCGATCCAGGGGCTGATGGCGCTCAAGCGTGAGTGCGAAGTGGTGCTGACCACCGACTCGCAGTATGTGATGAAGGGCATCAACGAGTGGATGGCCAACTGGAAGAAGCGCGGCTGGAAGACGGCGGCCAAGGAACCGGTGAAGAACGCCGACCTGTGGCAACTGCTCGACGAGCAGGTCAACCGCCACAAGGTCACCTGGAAGTGGGTGCGCGGGCATATCGGCCACCCCGGCAACGAACGCGCCGACCAGCTGGCCAACCGTGGCGTCGAGGAAGTGCGCGCCAAGCGTTGAGCTGCGGTACAATCGCCGCCTTTGTAACTGATGCAAGTTGGAGCGCCCCGCGTGGAGCAGCAGCAAGATAACCGCCTGGTCATTCTCGATACCGAAACCACCGGTATGCCGGTCACTGAAGGCCACCGCATCATCGAGATCGGCTGTGTCGAGGTCATTGGCCGGCGCCTGACCGGGCGTCACTTCCACGTCTACCTGCAGCCCGACCGCGAAAGTGACGAGGGCGCGATCAACGTCCACGGCATCACCGATGCGTTCCTGGTGGGCAAACCGCGCTTCGCCGATGTGGCCGAAGAGTTCTTCGAATTCATCCAGGGCGCCACGCTGGTCATCCACAACGCCGCGTTCGACGTCGGTTTCATCAACAACGAGTTCGCGCTGCTGGGGCAGAGCGACCGCGCCGACATCGCCAACCATTGCACCGTCCTCGACACCCTGCTGTTGGCCCGTGCCCGCCACCCGGGGCAGCGCAACAGCCTCGATGCGTTGTGCAAACGCTACGACATCGACAACTCCGGTCGTGAACTGCACGGCGCATTGCTCGACGCCGAATTGCTGGCCGATGTCTATCTGGCGATGACCGGCGGCCAGACCAGCCTGTCGCTGGCCGGGCATGGCGCTGACAGTGACGGTGATGGCCAGGGCGCTGGCGGCAGCGAGATTCGCCGCATCGTCGGGCGGGCACCGGGGCGGGTGATCATGGCCAATGCCGCAGAACTGGAAGCCCACGCCGAACGGCTGGCGGCGGTGGCCAAGTCGGCGGGCGGGCCTTCGCTGTGGCAGACGCTGACCGAGGCACCTGCGAGCTAACAGGCCGGCACAGACAGCACAAGGCCTACTACCCTCAATAGGACACCAAGTCCTGCGGAGGTAGTTGCCGGATGTACAAGGACCTCAAGTTTCCGATCCTCATCGTCCACCGTGCGGTCAAAGCCGACAGCGTTGCCGGCGAGCGCATCCGCGGCATCGCCGAGGAACTGAGCCAGGACGGTTTCGCCATCATCAAGGCTGCCGATCACACCGAAGCGCGGCTGGTCGCCACCACCCACCATGGTCTGGCCTGCATGCTGATCGCCGCCGAGGGCGTCGGCGACAATACCCACTTGCTGCAGAACATGGCCGAGCTGATACGCCTGGCCCGGTTGCGTGCGCCTGACTTGCCGATCTTCGCCCTGGGTGAACAGGTCACCCTGGAAAACGCGCCGGCCGAGGCCATGAGCGAACTCAATCAGCTGCGCGGCATTCTCTACCTGTTCGAAGACACTGTGCCGTTTCTCGCCCGTCAGGTGGCGCGTGCCGCACACAACTATCTTGATGGCCTGCTGCCGCCGTTCTTCAAGGCCCTGGTGCAGCACACCGCACAATCCAACTATTCCTGGCACACCCCCGGCCACGGCGGCGGTGTGGCCTACCGCAAGAGCCCGGTAGGCCAGGCATTCCACCAGTTCTTCGGCGAAAATACCCTGCGCTCGGACTTGTCCGTGTCGGTGCCGGAGCTGGGCTCGCTGCTCGACCACACTGGCCCCTTGGCCGAGGCCGAGGCGCGTGCCGCGCGCAACTTTGGTGCCGACCACACGTTCTTCGTCATCAATGGCACTTCCACCGCCAACAAGATTGTCTGGCACGCGATGGTCGGCCGCGATGACCTCGTGCTGGTGGACCGCAACTGCCACAAGTCGGTGGTCCACGCCATCATCATGACCGGCGCCATCCCCCTCTACCTGTGCCCCGAACGCAACGAGCTGGGCATCATTGGCCCGATACCGCTCAGCGAGTTCAGCCCCGAGTCGATCAAGGCCAAGGTGCTGGCCAATCCCCTGGCCAAGGGGCGTGAGCCGCGGATCAAGCTGGCGGTGGTGACCAACTCCACCTACGACGGGCTGTGTTACAACGCCGGGTTGATCAAGCTGGCACTGGGCGCCAGCGTCGAGGTGCTGCATTTCGACGAGGCCTGGTTCGCCTATGCGGCGTTTCACACATTCTTCGAGGGCCGCTACGCCATGGGTACTGTGTGCGGCGAGGGCAGCCCGCTGGTGTTCAGTACCCATTCCACTCACAAGCTGCTGGCCGCCTTCAGCCAGGCCTCGATGATTCACGTGCAAGATGGTGCCCAGCGTCAGCTGGATCGCGACCGCTTCAACGAAGCGTTCATGATGCATATCTCCACCTCGCCGCAATACAGCATGCTCGCCTCGCTGGATGTGGCTTCGGCCATGATGGAGGGTCCGGCCGGCCACTCGCTGCTGCAGGAGATGTTCGACGAAGCCTTGAGTTTCCGCCGTGCGCTGGCCAATCTGCGTGAGCACATCGCCGCCGAAGACTGGTGGTTCAGCATCTGGCAGCCGCCAGCGGCAGAGGGCATCCAGCGCCTGTCGGCGCAGGACTGGCTGCTGCAACCGGGCGCCGAGTGGCATGGTTTTGGCGACGTGGCGGACAACTATGTGCTGCTCGACCCGCTGAAGGTGACCTTGGTGATGCCCGGGCTGAGCGCGGACGGCGTATTGGGCGAGCACGGTATTCCGGCGGCGGTGGTCAGCAAGTTTCTTTGGGAGCGCGGGCTGGTGGTGGAGAAGACCGGTCTGTACAGCTTCCTGGTGCTGTTCTCGATGGGAATCACCAAGGGCAAGTGGAGCACGTTGCTCACCGAGCTGCTGGAGTTCAAACGCCATTACGACGGCAACACAGCGCTGAGTAGCTGCCTGCCGAGCATCGTTGCGGTCGATGCCGCTCGTTACCAGGGGCTGGGCCTGCGCGACCTGTGCGACCAGCTGCATGACTGCTACCGCGCCAATGCCACGGCCAAGCAGCTCAAGCGGTTGTTCACGCGGTTGCCGGAGGTGGCCGTAAGCCCGGCGCGGGCTTATGACCAGATGGTGCGCGCAGAGGTAGAGGCAGTGCCGATAGAGGCCTTGCTGGGTCGTGTGGCAGCAGTGATGCTGGTGCCGTACCCACCGGGGATCGCGCTGATCATGCCAGGCGAGCGGTTTACCGAAGCAACCCGCTCGATCCTCGACTACCTGGCGTTTGCCCGGGCGTTCAACAGCGGTTTCCCGGGGTTCGTCGCTGATGTGCATGGCCTGCAGAATGAGAGCGGCCGATACACGGTCGACTGCATCAAGGAATGCGAATGATCTCGACGCCGGTCTGTGCCAGTTCGAAGCGGTTTTCACCCAAGTGGTTGACGCGATCGCCGATCGCCAGGCGGTAGGTGGTGATCGGGGCACCCAGTGCGCTGCCGTCTGCCTGGAGGGTGGACTCCTGGAACTCGTGCACGGGGTAGATACGGCCTTCGGCGTCACGGGCGTGGAACTGGCCGACCATTACTGCTGCCATTTGGGTGAAAACCTCTGAATTACGTAGGAAATGTCTGCAGGGATAGACCCTAAAAGGTACCTGGAAGTTTTCGAAGCCAGGAAAAAAATCCGGGCCGCCGAGGAACGGTCATCTATAACTACAGACGTCCCTTTCTCCAGCAACGGATGGATAACGCCATGAGCCAGGTGTATTCGGTAGCGGTTGTCGTCGGCAGCTTGCGCAAGGACTCCTACAACCGCAAGGTTGCCCGCGCACTTTCGGAGCTGGCACCGTCCAGCCTTGCCCTGAAGATTGTCGAGATCGGCGACCTGCCGCTGTACAACGAGGACGTTGAGGCCGAGGGCGTGCCCGAGGCGTGGAAGCGGTTTCGCGATGAGATTCGCCGCAGCGATGCGGTGCTGTTCGTCACTCCGGAATACAACCGTTCGGTGCCGGGCTGTTTGAAGAATGCCATCGACGTTGGTTCGCGGCCGTATGGGCAAAGCGCGTGGAGCGGCAAGCCGACGGCGGTGGCCAGTGTGTCGCCCGGGGCCATTGGCGGGTTTGGTGCCAATCATGCGGTGCGCCAGTCGCTGGTGTTCCTCGACATGCCGTGCATGCAGATGCCCGAGGCGTATATCGGCGGGGCGGCGAGCCTGTTCGATGAGGCGGGCAAGCTCAGTGACAAGACCAGGCCATTCCTGCAGGGCTTCATCGACAAGTTCGCTTCCTGGGTGAAGTTGAACCGGGTGGTCTGATCCATCATTGTTGCCTGAACTGACGCATTCGCGGGCACGCCCGCTCCCACAGAGGAATGCATAACCCTGGGAGCGGGCCTGCCCGCGAATGGCTAAACACCGATTTGTCAGAAGGCCTGCGGCATCTCGCCCTTGGCCAGGCGGCGGTTGATGTCGGCTACCACCTCCGGCAGTTCGTTGATGGTGTCGATCAGGTAGTGGGGCCGCGAGCCGGCAAACAGTTGGTGAATGCGCTTGCGCTCGCTCTCCAGTCTTGCTGTGCTCAACGCCTGATAACCCTCCCAGGTCAGCCCCAGAGCGTTGCCCGAGCACACCAGGGCAACGGTCCACATGCCGGCACGGCGGCCTTCGAGAATGCCCGGCACGGTGTCGTCGACCTTCACACACGCCGCCACATCATCAATCCCCAGGGCAATCACGTTGGCCAGGGCCTGGGCTGGCCATGGGCGGCCATTCGGGGTTTCGTCGGTGGCCACCACGTGGTCGGCGACGTAGCCGTTCTGCGCCGCCAGTTCCACCACTTTGTCCATCACCACCTTCGGGTAGCCCGAGCACGAACCGATCTTCAGGCCGCCCTGGCGCAGGCTGTTGAGGGTGTCCAGGGCGCCGGGGATCAATGCCGAGTGCACGGCGATTTTCTCGATCTGCAGCGGCATGAAGCGGTTGTAGATGGCGGTAACGTCATCGTCGGTCGGGGTGCGGCCGAACACCTTGCGGTAGCGCTCGGCGATCTCTGGCAAATCGCACAGGGTGCGGATGTGGTCCCACTTGCCCATCCCCATCGGGCCACGGGCTTCCTCGATGGAGACCTGCACATCGAACTCGGCGAAGGCTTCGACGAAGATCTGGGTCGGGGCGAAGGAGCCGAAGTCGACCACGGTGCCAGCCCAGTCGAGGATGGCGGCTTGCAGCTGGGTAGGATTGCTGTAGTTCATGTGAGCGGGTTCCTGAAATTGGGTGGGCAAAGGGTTAGATGTCCAGCACTTCCATTTCCCGCAGCACTTCGGCCACGGCATTGACGGCAGCTTGCATGCCGTCGGCACCGACCACGCCGATGCAGCCGACGCGGAACGTTTCGACCTGGGTCAGTTTGCCCGGGTAAAGGATGAAGCCCTTGGCCTTGACCCGCTCGTAGAAGTCCTTGAACTGGTAGCGGGCATCGTTCGGCGCATGGAAAGTGACGATGATCGGCGCCTGGATTTCGGCCGGCAGGAAGCTGCGCAGGCCGATGGCGGCCATGCCGGCGAGCAGGGTCTTGCAATTGTCGGCGTAGCGCTGGTGGCGGGCGGGCAGGCCGCCTTCCTCACCGTACTGTTGCAGCGCTTCGTGCAGGGCGGCGACCACGTGGGTCGGCGGGGTGAAGCGCCACTGGCCGGTCTTGGCCATGTAGGCGTGCTGGTCGTGCAGGTCCATGGCCAGCGAGTGGGCGTTGCCTTCGGCGGCGGCCAGAGCGCGTTTCTCGGCAAACACGAAGCCCATGCCGGGCACGCCTTCGAGACATTTGCCGGACGCAGCGATCAGCGCTTCGAAAGGAATCTCACGGGCATCGATGGGCAGTGCGCCGAACGAACTCATGGCATCGATGATCAGGCGCTTGCCGTGGCCTTTGACCACCTGGGCGATTTCCGCCAGGGGGTTGAGGATACCGGTGCTGGTTTCACAGTGGATCAGCGCCACGTGGGTGACAGCCGGGTCGGCGGCGAGCAGGCGGTCGACATCGGCGGCGGTGGTCGGTTGGTCCTCGGCGGTCTCGAAGGTACTGCAGGCGCGGCCCAGCACTTTGCAGATCTTCGCCAGGCGTTGACCATAAGCGCCGTTGATCAATACCAGGACCTTGCCGTCACGCGGCACGAGGGTGCCGATGGCCGCCTCCACGGCGAAGGTGCCGCTGCCTTGCAGGGGCACGCAGTGGTGGCTGGCGCTGCCGTCGATGATCGCCAGCAGTTGCTCGCAGACACTGGCGGTCAGCTGGTTGAAGTCGCGGTCCCACGAGCCCCAGTCCACCAGCATGGCTTGGCGGGTGCGGATTGAAGTGGTCAGTGGGCCAGGGGTCAGCAAGATCGGGGCGTTGCTCATTCCGTTATTCCTCGCAAGCGGTGGGCTGAAACTACGAGGCCTAGGTTGCAATTCGCACTGCCATCAATCAAATTGTTTGTCGTTATCCGAGCTATAAGTCAGGCCGATAGATATGAACCTCTTCCAGCTGCGTGCCTTCGATGCCGTCGCCCGTGAAGGCAGCTTCACCCGCGCCGCCGCGCGCCTGTTCATCAGCCAGCCGGCGGTGACCGGGCACGTCAAGGCGCTGGAGGAGCATTACCAGATCACCTTGCTGCGGCGCACTGCGCGGCGCGTGGAGTTGACCGAGGAAGGCACCCGCCTGGCGGCGATCACCCGCGCCATGTTCGGGTTGGCTGAAGAGGCACAAGCCATGCTCGAGGCCAACCGCCAATTGCTCACCGGGCGCCTGGAAGTGGCCGCCGATGGTCCGCATCGGGTCATGCCGATGCTGGCACTGCTGCGCGAGCGCTATCCGGGCATCACCGTCAACCTGCGTCTGGGCAATGCCCAGGAAACCCTGGCGGCCTTGCTCAGCGAGCACGCCGACGTCGCCGTGCTGACCGAGATAGAACCACGCAAGGGCCTGCACCTGCAGAACCTCTGTGAGTCACGCCTGTGTGCCTTGCTGCCTGCGGGCCACGCCTGGGCGCAGGCCCGGCAGGAACTGCCACTGGCCGAGTTGCACCAGCAGATCATGGTGCTGCGCGAGCCCAGTTCCACCACCCGGCGCACGTTCGACAAGGCCTGCGGCTCGGCGGGTGTGCAGCCCCGGGTGCTGCTGGAGCTGGACAGCCGTGAGGCGGTGACCGAGGCGGTGGCGTCTGAACTGGGCATCGGCGTGGTGTCATCGACCGAGGTGGCCAACGACCCGCGGGTGGTGGCACGTCCGCTGGCTGGCCAGGGTCTGCTCAACCAGCACATGCTCGGCTGCCTGGAGCGGCGCCGCGAGTTGCGCCTGATCCAGGCTTTTCTCGGGCTGGCGGGCAGCCTGTGAGCAGGGCTGGTGTTTTCCACCTGTGGGCCTAAGATGGCCAGCACAGTGCAACCGGGACAATCGATGAGCGAGAAAGACACGATCTCCATGCAACTGGTGCGCGAAGCCCTGTTGCAGACTTGCCCGGCAGGGCAGCCCGATAGCGGCCTGCTGGCCCGGGCAGGCATCGACTGCGGCCAGCTGGAGTTGCCCGAGGCACGGGTCTCTGCCGAAGCCTACGCACGGCTCTGGCGCCTGCTGGCGCGGCGCTGCAATGACGAGTTCTTCGCCATGGACCCGCGTGGCCTGCGCAGCGGTAGCCTGGCTTTCATGTGCCGTGCGAGCATGGCCCACGCCACCCTCGGCGCTGGCCTGGAGACGGCCCTGGAGTTTCTCTCGCTGATGCTCGAAGACCTGCAACCCAGCCTGGTACGTCAGCAGAGCTTGGCCGAAATTGTCATCAATGAGCCGCGTGACGAACCGCGCCGCGCCTTCACCTACTTTACCTTCTGGATGATCGTGCACGGCGTGGCCTGCTGGCTGGCCGGCCGGCGCATCCCGATCCTGGCCATCGACCTGCGCTGCAGCGAACCACCGTTCTGCGACGACTACCGGGTGATGTTCTCGGGAAACCTGCAATTCGGCCGCCCGCGTTCGCGCATGATCATCGCCGCCGACTGCCTGGACATCCCGCTGCGGCGCACGCCCGAGGAGTTGCAACGCTTTCTCGCAGAAGCGCCGGGCAACATTTTGGTCAAGTACCGCGATCCCGCCAGCCTGGCTCGGCGCATCCGCCATGACCTGCTGCGCCTGGACCCGGCCTTGTGGCCGGATGCCGAGGGCCTGGCCCGGCAGTTGTGCCTGTCTCCGTCGACCCTACGTCGGCGCCTGGCGGAAGAGGGCCAGAGCTACCAAGGGCTCAAGGACAGCGTGCGACGCGAACTGGCCATCGCCTGGCTGGCCGAAGAGCGCCTGGGCATGCTGGAAATTGCCGCGCGCCTGGGCTTCGCCGACGGCAGTTCGTTCTACAAGGCTTTTCGTAAATGGTTCGGTTGCAATCCAGGGCATTACCGCAGCCTGGTGTTGGGAGTAGAGCTGACCGGTGAGGTGGGTTTTCCTGCTGCGGGTGATTGACGGCGAGCCCTAGAGTCGGGGGGACATTCACGACTTCGGAATCTCCCATGGTTGTTCAACCTGTCTCCCACGATGCCAAGCTGGCCAGCGCGCTTGACGATTTCATTGCTGAACAATTGCCTGACTGGCTGAAAACCGCTTCGCCCCAGGCCATCAACCGCTTGCGCGAGCGCTTCGCGCCACTGCATGCCGTGCAGCAGTCGCTGCGCGTTGTCCT
The DNA here is from genome assembly GCF_001320485.1 of Pseudomonas sp. NBRC 111130. Lineage (NCBI taxonomy): Bacteria > Pseudomonadati > Pseudomonadota > Gammaproteobacteria > Pseudomonadales > Pseudomonadaceae > Pseudomonas > Pseudomonas sp. NBRC 111130. The sequence continues at coordinate 32,590 of NZ_BCBG01000010.1, read as the reverse complement.
TGACCAGCTTGAGCCTCTTGAAGCGTTTGCTACGCGCTGGCTCGAGCGCAGGGTCACCGGGCTGTTGCCCCAGGCCCGGCCCCTGCACATGCTGACCTGGCGGGAAACCCGGATGCGCTTTGCGCCGCCGCCGTTCAGTGACCCGTCACTGGCGCTGCCCGAAAGCGAACCGTTTCAGGTACGCCAACCGGCGCTGCAACGCCTGTTGCAGAATTTCGAGGCGGGCGCGTCATTTTACGAGGGCACGGCCCTGGTCGATAGCGACTCTGACACCCCTGTCAAAGCGCAGGTATCAGACATTGTGACGCAATGCCGCAACCTGGACGTTGGCCGCCTGTATCAGGAGCACCTGGAGCAGGTGTTCACGCCTCTGGTGATCGAGCAACAGGCACGTGAACAGCAGTTGTCGTTGCAGGTGGCACTGGAGATTGCCGTGCTGCGCCGCCAGTTGCCCGAAGCCGACGTGCGCTTCCTGCGCGCATGGGCGCAGGGCTTGCCGGTGCAGCATGATCGAGGGCGGCACCGGGCCATGGGCCTGACGCTGATGGGCTGTCGTATCGGCGGCGCGCTGGCGATCGAGATCCGCGATGACTGGTCGCCGGGCGGCGGGCCGATCACATTGCCAGGGGTGGCCGCGGTGTTGCTCTACCTACCTGGCGAGCCGCAGCCACTGCAACGCTTCGATGACTGGCAAGAGCTTGCCGCGCACCTGGGCACCTGCGTGCGTCAGCTGGCGTTTCGCAAGCGTCTGTTGCAGCGGGTTGCCTTGGCCGAGCGGGCGGCCTTCATCGCTACCCTGAGCAAGCGCCTGGGGGATAGCCAGGTCGATGTCGACGCAGGCGGTGAGCGCCTTGATGGCGATGTCTGTCTCGGCCTGGCCCGGCATCATTGCCAACGCATCAAGGATGACGCCCGCTGGTTGGCCGTGCCCACCGCCGATGTCGACCATGCGCGCAGCCAGTCGCGCATCGAGGCGTTGGAGCAGGTCGGGGTGGTCTTGCTCAATGTGCTCGGCCTGTTTGTACCGACGGTGGGGGCGTTGCTGTTCACGCAATTGATTGGCCAGACCCTGGCCGAGGTCTTCGAAGGCGCGGCAGATTGGGCCCGGGGACGCGACCATGAGGCCCTTGAGCACATGCTGGGGGTTGCCGAAACGGTTGCCGTCACTGCTGCCTTGGTCCTGGGCATGCACGCCGTGGCGCGGGGCTTCCCGCGCAGCGCGCTGGTCGACGGCATGGAACCGGTCATCGGCGGGGCAGGCAAGCCACGGCTGCAGTCGGTCGAGCTGGGGGCCTACCGGGTAAGCACGCCACCGGCCAACGGGGTGTGGCAGGACAATGGTCTGTTGATCGCTGATGGGCGTTGGTGGTGGCAGGATGAGCATGTCACCTATGAGGTCCATCAGGTTGGCCATCATTGGCAGCTCAAGCATCCGCAGCGCCAGGGCGGTGTGCACCCCGGGTTGCGTCACAACGGCGAGCGGGGCTGGCGACTGTGGCGCCAGCGACCGCTGGAGTGGCAAGGGGCGCAGCGCATGCTGGGTTACCTGTGGCCCGAGGCTGCGCAGCTGGACAGCGAACGTGTGCAGCAGATCTTGCGGGTGGCGGATGTCGACGAGGCGCAGTTGCGTGGGCTGCTGGTGGAAAACCGCCGTTTGCCGGTGCAGCTGCGCGATACCCTCGAACGCTTCGCCAGGGCCGAGCGCATCGAGCGGTTTCTTGGCCGAGTCGCCCTGGGCCAGATACTCGATGAAGATCGTGTCTGGTTCGTTTGGTGTGTAGACAAACTGGCCGTGGGCGAACTGCCGCTCGATGCGCAGTTTACCGCCATCGACCAGGCGCAGGCCCGGATGCGTGAAGGACTGCTGGCTGACCTTGATCACGATGTGGGCGCTGACCAGGCGCTGCTTGGCGTGATCATGCGCGACTTCCCAGGGCTGCCCAAGGCTTATGCCTTGCGCGTGCTCGACGAGGCCAGTGATGCGCAGCGCGCAATCATGAGTGAGCATGCCAGGCTGCCGCTGGCCGTGGCCGAACAGGCCCGGGCGCTGTTGCAGGTGGCGCGGCTGACACGGGTACGCGAAGCCTTCTACCTGCCCGGCAGCCATCGTGAAGACGCACTGGAACTGGTCTTCGACCTGCTGCGCCGGTATGCCGCCTGGCCGCAATCGGCCAACCTCGAGCTGCGTCGGGGTAGCGATGCCGGGCCCCTGTTGGCACGCCTGTATCCCGGAGATGAAGCATTGGTACTGGTGCACCGGGAAGGCCAGTTCGAGATCCATCGCAACGATGGATACCCGACGTCAGTGCAACCCGAAGCGCCTGCTGGCCTGGCCGAAGTGCTGCTGGCCTGTTTGCCCCAGGCGCACCGACAACGCCTGGGCTGGGATGGCGCCGATGCCAGTGGGCGGCTTGTCGCTGACTTGCAAGGCTGGTTGCCGGCCACGCGCGAAGCCCTGATGCGGCAGTTGGGCATGAGTGAGATCAAACCCTGGCTGAACCCGGCCAGGCGGCGTGCAGACGGGCGCATTGGCTATGCCCTCAGCGGGCGCAGCAGCGGCAGGATGCCTGCTCACTCATTGCTGCGTTGGCGCTTGCGTGGCCTCTACCCAAGTTTCGATGACGCTCAGCTGGAGCAGCATCTGCAACGGTTGCTGAGCCTGCCCGGCTCGCCATACAGCCATCTACTGGCCGAGGAGCAAGCCTATCGCCGCCTGCATGACTGCCTGCAGACCTGGATCGAGCAAAGCCCTGTGCCAGGCCAGGCTCGGCAGGCCCGCCAGCGTATTGCGAGCCAATTGCGCCGTTGCTGGCGGCGGGAGGGCGAGCAACTACCGGATGACGACGGAGTGCCCTCGAGTGCTCGCCTGAGCTTGATTGGCCTGGTGCCGGGAGGCTTGCCGACCTTGCCCCCCGGCGTCAGCTTCGGGCATGTGAGCGAACTGCTGCTGGTCGGCATGAGCCTGGAGGCGTTGCCTGCAGGCTTCCTGACGGCATTCCGCGAAGTTCGCTCGCTGACCCTGTCGAACAACCGCTTGACCGGCCTGCCTGCAGAGCTGCAAAGCCTGTCGCGCTTGCAGTCCCTTGACCTGCGGAACAACCGTATACGCATGAATGCCGGTGGACTCGAAGTTTTGCGCGGCTTGTCGCAACTCGATGTGCTGGACCTGAGCGATAACCCGTTGCGAGTAATCGATCTGCAGATCAGTAGCTTGGCACGCCTGCGTCGGTTGTACCTCAGACGGGCCGAGCTTCGCGCGATACCGGGCGGCATTCAGTGGTGCAGCCTGCTCGAACTGGCAGACCTGCGCGACAACCAGATCGCCACCCTGCCAAGGTTCATGCTGCAGGAAACGCAGGCGTTCCGCCGTCGTCTGCGGCTCGAGGGTAATCCGCTGTCGGCAGATGACTTCACCCGGCTGGCGCAGTCTGAGCCCAGGCATCCGGCGGCAGCGTCGGCGGCGCGCGGTTGGCGTGCCTGGAGCGATGGTTTGTCGATGGACGCTGAGGAGCAATTGGCCACGCAATGGCGCGCATTGGCCGGTGAGCCAGGCAGCACGGACTTCTTCATGCTGCTCGATGCGTTGGTCGATAGCAGCGACTATAGCCGAGCCTGGGAAGATCTGCGTCGACGCGTGGTGCAGATGCTGCAAGCCATGGCTGCGGACAGCCGCTTGCGCCACGAGCTGTTCGAACTGGCCAGCCACCCGCGAACCTGCGTTGACAGCATTGCGCACTGCTTCAGTACCCTGGAGGTGCGCTCGATGGTTGTCCGGGCCCTGCAAGCGGCGCCACCTGGCAGCGAAACCCACGCGCGCCTGCAACTGGGGCGGCAGTTGTTTCGCCTCGACCGGGTCGAGGCTCTGGCCCGTGACCACGTCCTGCGCGAGTCGCAGGCCGGACGGGTGGTTGACGAGATAGAAGTCAGCCTGGCCTATCGCATTGGCCTGGCGGGGCCGCTGGGTCTGCCAGGGCAACCACGCAGTATGCGTTTCCCGACCATCGCCAGGGTCACCCAGGCCGACCTGAATGCCGCTGAACTGGCCGTGTACCGGGCCGAAGCGGGTGGGCTGGCAGCTTATGTGAGCGAGCGCGACTTTTGGCGCGAGTGCTTGCGCCAACGCGAGGCGCAGCGCTTCGACGCGCTGGAGCAACCATTCTGGCAACGCCTGGAGGCACTGGACCTTCGCCGAGCTGAATTGGGCGATGGCGCCTACTTGCGGCAAATGCAGCAACTGGCCAGCGAGCGTGAGGCAGCGACCCAGGCATTGATCCTGCAACTTACCGAACAGGCGCTTGCCGCCAGCCCTCTGACGGAGTCGGGCCGATGACTTACAACCGCAATGGCGCACTTCTCGGCAGCGCTGCTGAGACCAAAATGGCACAGGCCACCCACGACTTTATCGCCGCGCGCGTTCCCGATTGGTTGAAGCGGGCGTCGGTTGCCCAGATCAACCACTTGCGCGACCGGTTCAAGGCCCACCAGCAGAGCCAGGAGCGGGTGCGCAGTGCGACCAGGCGCCTGGTGCCTCTGCAGCGCTTCGCCGAGTTGCATTTTCAGCAGTTGGTCGATCAGTTGCCCGGTGCGCCGGTGCTGGACAATCTGCAGTGGTTGGAGATACGCCGCGACTTCCGTGTACCGCCGGGCGGTGGTTTGCCTAGCGACCAAGTGATTGAACAGCGTGAACCGGCCGTGTTGCGGTTCATGCAGAACTTTGATGAGGGCGCAACCTTCTACGTAGGCACCGGCCTGGTGGTGTCGGGCAGCAGCGTACCGCTGACCGCAGACCTCGAAGCGTTGGTGGAAGCCTGCCGCCGCCGGGATGCAGGTGGCATTTACCAGCGTCTGCTGGAAGAGGTATTTACCGATACGACCTGCGAAATCCTGAAGCAGGACAAACGTGCCGGCCTCGTTCTGGCCACGGAGATTGCTGCGCTGCGGGGCGACATTTCGGTACATCAGCAGATTGCCCTGCTGGCGGTAGCGATGCCTGGAACTGAAGCGAGTCTCGGATTGCAGGGTTATCCGGGGATGCTGAATGTCCTGGGCCACGCGTTGTCCGACGCGTTGTTGATTCAGTTGCGCGATGCTTCAGGCAACGATCAGGGGGTTATTCTGTATCTGCCTAGCGAACCCGCCAGGGCGTTGCGCTACTTTGCCTCGACTGCACAGATGAATGCGGACCTGGTGAGCGCCTTGCAAAAGGCGGACTACCGTAACTACTTCAGCCAATTGGTGGGCGTGAACGAGCGCGCAGCATTTCTCGACACGCTCGGCAAACGGCTTAGTGATCCGCAACCGGATCTGCAACTGGAAGGGGTAACCCATTCCGGTGACCTGTACGCGCAGTGGGTTGCCCTGCAGGTACAGCGGGTCAAGGAAGACGCACGCGTATTGTTGGTGCCAACCGCGCGGGTCGATCAGCAGGCTTCGGAGCAGCGACGCCAGCGCTGGCGCAGTGTCGGGCTTGGCCTGGCAAACCTGGCCGGGCTGTTCATTCCTGGGGTCGGGGCGATACTGCTGGGGGCACTTGTGGTGCAAACGCTGGCGGAAGTATTCGAGGGTGCTGCGGACTGGTTTCATGGTCATCAGCACGAAGCGCTGGAGCACATGCTGGGGGTTGCCGAAAATCTCGCAGTCACGATTGCCGTTGGCGCGGGTGTCAGCGTTGTGGCCCGGGGGGTTGTAGCCAGTGATTTTGTCGAAGCCCTCGAACCGGTGGCAGTGGGTGAGCGGGGGGCGCGGCTGTGGTTCAATGACCTTGCAGCCTACGCGGCAGTGCCCGAGAACCCGCAATTGGCAGCGGACGGGCTTTATCACGGGGAAGGACAGCGCTGGTTGCGTGCAGGGCAGCGCTACTTCCCGGTTCAACGGCCAAAAGCCGATGGTCCTTGGCGGTTGCGCCATTCGCAGCGCCCGGAAGGTTACGCGCCAAGGCTTGAGTTCAATGGCGAGCGTGGTTGGCGGCTGTATGATGCCCGGCCGCTGGAAATTGACGACCTGCAGACCCTGATTGCTGATTTGTGGCCGCACGACCCTCCCTTGGATGCGGCACGCACCACGCAGGTGTTGTTGGCGGCGGATGTCGATGGCGAGGCATTGCGCGGTTTGGACGTAGAAAACCGTGCCGTCCCGGTCAGTCTGCGTGATGCTCTCGAACGTTTTCAGGCCGATGCGCGTATCGAAAGGTTCTTCGCCAGGTTGGACGCCGGCGCGATACCGTCCGACGACATACCAGTGCTGCAATGGTGCCTGGCACAATCGGGGGTGCCGCCAATGGGCGAGCCCATGCGCGAGTATCTGCTTGATCACGCCCCTCGTCTGCGGGAGCGCCTGTTCGACCACCTGAACCATACCGAGCCTGGTGACGACCCGTTGCTGAGGGTGATCAGACACGATTTTCCGGAGCTTCCCGAGCGTTACGCACGGGTGCTGTCGGCCGATACCGGCGCTATCGAGCGTAGCCTGGCCTTGAGCGAGGGCAAATTGCCCTTGCGCTGCCTGCAGCAGGGGGCCTCTCTATTGCGTCTGGCACGGCTGAACCGAGCGGTTTGTGGATTGTACCTGCAGAGTGCTTACTGCAATGAAACCGGTGAGCTGGTCCTGGCGTTGTTGTCTCGTCTGCATGCCTGGCCAGCGATCAATCTGCAACTCTGGAGTGAGCCGTATGGCGGGCGTTGTTTGGCGTCTCTCGACCTCCCGCATGACGCAGCGCCTGTGTGGAAATTGGTGCGCAATGATGGCTATTTCCAGCTCCGTGAAGAGACGGCCGATGGCGTCAGCACCATGATTGCCGAGTCGGCCGATCTGTTCGAGGCGCTGCTGACGTTGGTCAACCCCGCAGAATACCGAGAGCTGGGCATCGACGACGGTGAGCCGGCTGCCTTACTGCGCCAGCGGGTGGTCGAGCAGTTGCCGGCAACGCATGGCGAGATCGGGCGCTTGCTCGGCTGGCCGCAGCAGGCACGCTGGTTCAACCCTGGGCGACGCATGGCCGATGGCCGTGTGGGCTACCCCCTAAGTGGTCGGCTGCCGCGGCGGCGTAGCCAGCAGAGCGTCTTGCGTGATCGCTTGCGAAACCTGTACCCCGGGCTAGACGACGCCGCCATCAACACGCAACTGGCACGCCTGCTGGCAGCACCCGGTTCGGCCTATGACGCATTGCTGGAACTCGAGGACGATTTCGCCCAGCTGGAACAGCATCTCAACCGCTGGACCAGCTTCGAGTTCGACCCCGCGCGCCTGGCCGTGCGCCAGCAGGTAGCCGAACGCTTGCGTCGGGCCTGGCGCCTGCAGGGTGAACCGCTGGGTGGTGAGGGGGAGGGGCAGCGTCTGAGCCTGATCAACCTGAACGTGAGCAGCCTGCCGGAGCTGCCGGCGCATATCGACTTTCCCCAGATCCGGGAGCTGATACTGCGTGACCTGCCTATCTCAGGCGTGCCTACTGACTTCCTGCGCTGTTTCAGTAACCTCCAAGAGCTGAGCCTGAGCAACAACCGCCTGCTGAAGGTGCCTCTAGGTATTGCTCATCTGGTCAAACTTCGCAGTATACGTCTGGCGCACAACCGCATCCGTCTGGACGAGGGCGCGCTCAATGCCATGAACGGCCTGCCCCGGCTCAGGCACCTGGACCTCAGCTACAACCCGTTGGGCGCTTACTATTTGCGCTACAACCAGTTGCCGCACCTGGTCGAGTTGAACCTGCGCCATTGCCAACTGGGTGAATGGCCGTCGGGCCTGGAGTTGTGCGAGGGTCTGGAGCGTATCGACCTGCGTGACAACCAGCTGGGGCCGGTTCCTGATGAAATTCTTGCGATGCCGCATGTCTATCGGCGTGGGTTTCTGGTCGAACGCAACCGTATGGGCATCGTGGAGATCCAGCGGCTTTATGCGCTGGACACCATTGAGGAGCATTTTCATCTGCCGGAACCACGCCGCCTGGCCGACCCTACAGCGACCCGTCAGCACTGGCTCGCAACAGTCGACGAGGTGGCGCGTGAAGGCCGGCAAGCGCTGTGGGACAGGCTGGCGGCAATGCCTGAAAGCCAGGGGTTGTTCAACTTGCTTGGGCGCTTGGAGGACACTGGCGATTTCGACGAGCCCAGTGCCAACCTGGCCGACCGAGTATGGTCGCTGCTCGACGCGCTCAGTGGCAACGTCGGGCTGCGGCAACGCGTCTACAGCCTGGCGCAATTGCCCCTGAGCTGTGCCAACAGTGTCGCGGATCGTTTCAGTGAATTGCAGTTACGGGTAGTGGTGGATGCCGCTGAACGCAATGCCACGCCGGAACGGGGCAATGACTTGTTGCGGCTGGGCCAGGGGCTTTTCCGCCTGGACCGTGTCGAACTGTTCGCACGGCAAGACATCATGCGGCGCCTGGCTGCCCGCGATCGGGTCGACCAGATCGCCGTGGGGCTGTACTACCGCGTGCACCTTCGGCAGCGCCTGGGCTTGCCCTGCCAGGCCTGGACGATGCGCTACGCCGATGCGGCGAATGTAACCGATGCTCAGCTGGAAGCAGCCGTTGGCGCCGTACGCGCCGCAGAGACCCCCGAGGCGATGGCCCGCAGCCTTTGCCAGCGGGTGTTCTGGGAGCGATTTATCGAGGCACGTCACCCGCAGGCATTTGCGGCGCTCGAAATGCTCATCAGCGAACGCCGGGCGGTGCTCGCGGCCCAACAGGGGCAACTGCCGGCCATCGAGTATCAGCATCTCCTTGACAACCTCGACATCGAACGGGCTGCGGAGCGCCAGATGCTGGCGCTGGAGCTGACGCGGCAGTTGCTGCTCGGGCGCGAACGGGGTCAAGGGTAAACCGGCCTGCGGCCAAACCGGTCATCGCGATTGACAGCTTTGGCCATTGCCGGAGCCCTTGAGCAGCGCGAACATCTTCGGACCGATGGTTCAACTCCAAAAACAACAATCCAGGAGTCCGACGATGCGCGATTACGCTGAGGCCGCTCGTGCCTTCGACCATGCCCAGGCCTCTGCTGCTGCGCTGCATGGCGATCTCGCTGCCCTCAATGCCTGTGTCGAATGCTGTGACCGCCATACCGGTGGCGGTAAACTGGCGCTGGTCTACGAAGACCGTGATGGCAACGGAGCCCGTTACAGCTTTGACCAGCTCAAGAGCCAGGCTGCCCGCTTCGCCAATGTGCTCAAGGCGCAGGGCGTGGGCTCTGGAGATCGGGTCGCCGGCCTGATGCCGCGCACCGCCGAACTGCTGGTGACGATCCTCGCCACTTGGCGCCTGGGTGCGGTATACCAGCCGTTGTTCACCGCCTTTGGCCCCAAGGCCATCGAGCATCGTCTGGAACAGTCTCATGCTCGTGTGGTGGTCACCGACGCCCAAAACCGCCCCAAGCTCGATGAAGTGCACGGTTGCCCGACGATCATCACTGTCGAGGCCCGCAGTGGCGAACTGGATTTTCGGCAGTGTCTGGAGGCAGCAGACGAAGTGTGCGAACCGGTGATGCGCTGTGGGGACGACCCGTTCCTGCTGATGTTCACCTCTGGCACCACCGGCCCGGCCAAACCGTTGGAAGTGCCGCTGCGTGCCATCGTCGCCTTCCAGGGCTACATGCGCGATGCCGTTGACTTGCGCCCTGGCGATCACTTCTGGAACCTGGCCGATCCGGGCTGGGCTTACGGTCTGTACTACGCGGTCACCGGGCCCTTGGCCCTGGGCCACGCCACCACCTTCTATGATGGCCCGTTCAGCGTCGACAGTTGCGCGCGGGTAATCGACAAGCTGGGTATCACCAATCTGGCCGGTTCACCCACGGCGTACCGTTTGCTGATCGCCGCTGGCAAAGACTTCTCGACACCGGTCAAAGGCCGTCTGCGCGTTGTCAGCAGCGCTGGCGAGCCGCTCAACCCGGAAGTGATCCGCTGGTTCGCCGACGAACTGGGGGTCACCATCCACGACCATTACGGCCAGACCGAACTGGGTATGGTGCTGTGCAACCATCATGGCCTGCAGCACCCTGTGCACCCGGGGTCGGCCGGCTTCGCCATCCCCGGTCACCGTATTGTCGTACTGGGCGAGCAGGGCAACGAATTGCCGGCTGGCCAGCCGGGCATCCTGGCGGTGGACCGCGAGCAATCGCCGCTGTGCTGGTTTGGCGGCTACCACGGCGTGCCGACCAAGGCCTTCGTCGGCAAGTACTACCTCAGTGGTGACACCGTCGAACTCAATCCGGACGGCAGTATCAGCTTTGTCGGCCGTAGTGATGATGTGATCACCACGTCCGGTTACCGCGTGGGGCCTTTCGACGTCGAAAGCGCCCTGATCGAACACCCGGCGGTGATCGAAGCTGCGGTGATCGGCAAGCCGGACCCCGAGCGCACCGAGCTGATCAAGGCCTTCGTCGTGTTGGCCAGCGGTTACCAGGGCTGCGCCGAGCTGGAAGAAACCCTGCGTCAGCACGTGCGTCAGCGCCTCTACGCACATGCCTACCCCCGAGAAATCGAATTCGTCAGCGAGCTGCCCAAGACCCCGAGCGGCAAGCTGCAACGCTTCATCCTGCGCAATCAGGAAGTGGCCAGACAACATGCGCAACAGGCCACCCCTGTCAGCGCCTGCTAAGGAACGAGATCATGCAGATAGCCAACAAACACTTCATCGTCAGCGGCGGTGCCTCCGGGCTGGGCGCTGCCACCGCGCAGATGCTGATCGAGGCCGGTGCCAAGGTCATGCTGGTTGACCTCAATGCCCAGGCTGTCGAGGCCAAGGCCCGTGAACTGGGTGACAACGCCCGCTTCGCGGTGGCTGACATCAGCGACGAACAGGCCGCGCAGACGGCGGTCGAGGCTGCTGTCAGTGCCTTTGGCAGCCTCCACGGCCTGGTCAACTGTGCCGGCATCGTCGGTGCCGAGAAGGTGTTGGGCAAGCAGGGGCCGCACGGGCTGGCCAGCTTCACCAAGGTCATCAATGTCAACCTGATCGGCAGCTTCAACCTGCTGCGGCTGGCGGCAGCGGCCATGGCCGAAGGCCAGGCGGACGACAGCGGTGAGCGCGGGGTGATCATCAACACCGCGTCCATCGCCGCCTATGATGGCCAGATTGGCCAGGCTGCCTATGCCGCCTCCAAGGGTGCCATCGCCAGCCTGACCTTGCCGGCGGCCCGCGAACTGGCGCGCTTCGGTATCCGTGTGATGACCATCGCCCCCGGCATCTTCGAAACGCCGATGATGGCTGGCATGACCGAAGAAGTACGTGCCTCGCTGGCGGCTGGCGTGCCGTTTCCGCCGCGCCTGGGCCGTCCACAGGAATATGCCGCTCTGGCCTGCCACATTATCGAGAACAGCATGCTCAACGGCGAGGTGATCCGCCTCGACGGCGCACTGCGCATGGCTGCCAAGTAAGGAGACCGATCATGACCCTCGCCAATGACCCGATCGTTATCGTCAGCGCCGTGCGCACGCCCATGGGCGGCCTGCAGGGCGACCTCAAGAGCCTGACCGCGCCACAGCTGGGCAGCGCCGCTATCCGTGCTGCCGTCGAGCGTGCCGGGATCGATGCCGCCAGTGTCGAGCAGGTGCTGTTCGGCTGCGTGTTGCCCGCAGGCCTCGGCCAGGCCCCGGCCCGCCAGGCGGCACTTGGTGCCGGGCTGGACAAGCACACCACCTGCACCACCCTGAACAAGATGTGCGGCTCGGGCATGCAGGCGGCGATCATGGCCCATGACCTGCTGCTGGCAGGTTCTGCCGACGTGGTAGTGGCCGGCGGCATGGAAAGCATGACCAACGCGCCTTACCTGCTGGACAAGGCCCGTGGCGGCTACCGCATGGGCCACGGCAAGATCATCGACCATATGTTCATGGATGGCCTGGAGGACGCCTACGACAAGGGGCGTCTAATGGGCACCTTCGCCGAGGATTGCGCCCAGGCCAACGCCTTCAGCCGCGAAGCGCAGGACCAGTTCGCCATCGCCTCGCTGACCCGCGCCCAGGATGCGATCGAGAACGGCCGTTTCGCCGCCGAGATCGTGCCGGTGGAGGTCACCGAGGGCAAAGAAAAACGCGTCATCAAGGACGACGAGCAGCCGCCCAAGGCGCGCCTGGACAAGATTGCGCAGCTCAAGCCGGCCTTCCGCGAGGGTGGCACGGTGACTGCCGCCAACTCCAGTTCCATCTCCGACGGTGCCGCAGCCCTGGTGCTGATGCGCCGCTGCGAAGCTGAAAAGCGGGGCCTCAAGCCGCTGGCGGTGATCCACGGCCATGCTGCCTTCGCCGATACTCCCGCGCTGTTCCCGACAGCGCCGATCGGTGCCATCGACAAGCTGATGAAGCGCACGGGCTGGAACCTTGCTGATGTCGACCTGTTCGAGATCAACGAAGCATTCGCCGTGGTTACCCTGGCGGCCATGAAGCACCTCGACCTGGCGCACGACAAGGTCAACATCCACGGCGGCGCCTGCGCCCTGGGCCATCCGATCGGTGCTTCGGGCGCGCGCATCCTGGTGACCCTGCTGTCGGCCTTGCGCCAGAACAACCTGCGTCGCGGCGTGGCGGCCATCTGCATCGGCGGTGGCGAGGCCACGGCCATGGCCGTCGAATGCCTGTACTGAGGTGAATCATGCTGGTAACTGACGAGCAACAACAGATCGCCGATGCGGTACGCGCCTTTGCCCAGGAGCGCCTCAAGCCGTTCGCCGAGCAATGGGACAAGGAACACCGTTTCCCGAAAGAGGCCATCGAGGAAATGGCCGGGCTCGGTCTGTTCGGCATGCTGGTGCCGGAGCAGTGGGGCGGCAGTGACACCGGTTACGTGGCGTATGCCATGGCGCTGGAAGAGATCGCTGCGGGTGATGGCGCTTGCTCGACCATCATGAGCGTGCACAACTCGGTGGGTTGCGTGCCGATCCTGCGCTTTGGCAACGAACAGCAGAAGGAGCAGTTCCTCAGGCCCCTGGCCATGGGTTCGATGCTCGGCGCTTTCGCCCTGACCGAACCGCAAGCCGGTTCCGACGCCAGCAGCCTGAAGGCCCGGGCAAGGCTTGAGGGGGAGCACTATGTGCTCAACGGCAGCAAGCAGTTCATTACCTCGGGGCAGAATGCCGGTGTCGTGATCGTCTTCGCCGTGACCGATCCGGATGCCGGCAAGCGCGGCATCAGTGCCTTCATCGTGCCTACCGATTCGCCGGGCTACCAGGTGGCGAGGGTCGAAGACAAGCTCGGCCAGCACGCCTCCGACACCTGCCAGATCGTCTTCGACAACGTGCGCGTGCCGGTGGCCAACCGCCTGGGCGCCGAAGGCGAGGGCTACAGGATCGCGCTGGCCAACCTCGAAGGTGGCCGTATCGGTATCGCTTCGCAGGCAGTGGGCATGGCCCGTGCGGCCTTCGAAGTGGCACGCGACTACGCCAATGAGCGACAGAGCTTCGGCAAACCGCTGATCGAACACCAGGCGGTGGCCTTCCGCCTGGCCGACATGGCGACCAGGATTGCCGTGGCCCGGCAGATGGTGCTGCATGCCGCCGCACTGCGCGATGCCGGGCGCCCGGCGCTGGTGGAAGCGTCGATGGCCAAGCTTTTCGCCTCGGAAATGGCCGAAAAGGTCTGTTCGGATGCCTTGCAGACCCTGGGCGGATATGGCTATCTGAGTGACTTCCCGCTGGAGCGGATTTACCGCGACGTTCGGGTCTGCCAGATCTACGAAGGCACCAGCGACATTCAGCGCATGGTCATTGCGCGTAATCTTTGAAGGAGCAGACTGCATGGCATTCGAAACCATCCTGTTGGACATCCACGGCAAAGTCGGCCTGATCACCCTCAACCGCCCGCAGGCGCTGAACGCACTCAACGCGCAGATCGTCAGCGAGATCAACCAGGCCCTGGACCAGCTCGAGCGCGACCCGAACATCGGCTGCGTGGTGCTGACAGGTTCCGCCAAGGCCTTTGCCGCTGGCGCCGACATCAAGGAAATGGCCGAGCTGCAGTATCCGCAGATTTACGTCGAGGACCTGTTCAGCGATTCGGACCGCATCGCCAACCGTCGCAAGCCGATCATCGCTGCCGTGTCGGGGTTTGCCTTGGGCGGTGGCTGTGAGCTGGCGATGATGTGTGACTTCATCCTGGCAGCCGACAACGCCAAGTTCGGCCAGCCGGAAATCAACCTCGGCGTGCTGCCAGGCATGGGTGGCACCCAGCGCCTGACCCGGGCCGTGGGCAAGGCCAAGGCCATGGAACTGTGCCTGACCGGCCGCCTGATGGGGGCTGAGGAAGCCGAGCGTGCCGGCTTGGTGGCGCGTATCGTGCCGCAGGCCGAGTTGGTGGACGAGGCATTGAAGGTGGCAGCGACCATCGCCAGCAAATCGGTGCCGGTCAGCATGATGGTCAAGGAAAGCGTCAACCGAGCTTTCGAGGTCACCCTCAGTGAAGGCGTGCGCTTCGAACGTCGAGTGTTCCATGCTGCGTTTGCCACCGAAGACCAGAAAGAAGGGATGGCGGCTTTCATCGCCAAACGCGAGGCACAGTTCAAAGACCGTTGACTGAGGCGGGGCATCGTCCTGCTGCAAGGTTGAGCTTCATGTCGCCACGGCGTCCCTCGGGATACCGTGGCGCGTTCGTATTTATGTCGGGCAAGGGTGCCAGCGGGCGGATTCCAAGCCATTTCGGGCGTTTCTCCCCTGATTGCTGTTGCTCATGACGGCTTGGCGCCTTAGACTGCCGCCCCCTGTAAAAGAGTGCCGGTTGGCGCTTGAAGAATTCCGCTGCCGATGTGAAGGCGTCGGCGGCACCCGAATCGCCCAAATGCACATTTTTTCATAGAGAATTCGATGACCAAGGAACAGTTGCTGGCCATGTCGGCCGATGACTACATGAACGCTGACCAGCTGGCTTTCTTTGCTGGCCTGCTGCAGGCGATGAAAGTCGAAACCCATGAGCGCATCGAGCTGAGCCGTGCCACCATCGAAGGCCTGGACACCCCGTCGGACCCTGCCGACGTGGCATCGGTCGAGGAAGAGCGCAGCTGGCTGGTGAACGCCATCGACCGCGATCAGCGCTTGCTGCCGCAGCTGGAAATGGCGCTGGACCGCATCGCCGACGAAAGCTTCGGCTGGTGTGATGATAGCGGTGAGCCGATTGGCCTGAAGCGCCTGCTCATCAGCCCGACCACCAAGTATTGCATCGAAGCCCAGGAGCGCCACGAGCAGCTCGACCGCCACCAGCGTCAGGTCTGACCGGCCGCCTTGCGCCAGCCCCATGGAGTAATCCCTGGGGCTTTTTGCGTTTTTTGCGTCGAAGGCGCTTGCGGGTTTTGTTGCTCGGAACGTAACACTGCTGTACCGGGATGTGCTGTTTCAGGGCAGTCGGCGGGCGTATCATGACCTCATCGTTAGGGTGCTATCAAAGTGCCGGAGGAAATGATGAACAGCCGAGTCGATGTCGCCGTGATGATCGGTTCAGGTGTGCCAGCAGGTTTGCAGGCACGAGGCAAGCGGGTGTGTTGGGTGGTCCTGGTCAATGGCGAGCGCCGTGGTACCGCGTTCGCCACCCGTCGCGAGGCCATGGAATGCCAAGCCGCCTGGTTGCAGATCATGCAGGATGGCCACGCCGCCTGAGGTCATTCAGGCTTCCAGGCTGCGGGCCAGTGCGCAGGCATCGCGGTGCAGGCGGCGAAAACCCTTGACCCTGCCAGTGGCACTTTCGGTCACGTGGAAGAATTCGATACCTGCGGGTATGACGACGTAGCGTGGCCTGTTGCTGACGTATGCGTGGTAAGAAATGCTCTTTACCTCTCGACGGATTTCGGTGTTTTCGTGCATATTCATTCCCCGGTAATGCGTTGATTGGATAGCTGAGCCCGTTGTGCCAAGGGGCTTGCAGTTATCTATTGCATCTTTTCTGGCGGGTTTGTTGTCAGACATTACGCTTCCCTGACAGGGAATATGCCGAAAGCCCGTTTTGAGGCCACGTCTGGCAAGCCGGAGTAAAGTTTCCTGCGAGCTACATCGCCAGCAGGCACAGACGTTTCGCGCATCACTTTATTATTCTTTTCGCCTATCGAATTGAAATGGCCGCGCCTCACCGACTCCGAGTGAGGGCGGATGTCACCGGTTTGAGGATTACTTCATTGGCAGTCAGTACACTGGATACCCACGCCTTGTTTGCCCTGGGCGATTTGCGCGGCAAATTGGCCAAGCTGTTTCAGGGCCGTTTCATCTATGTCACCGAACAGAACCCCGAAGGCCTTTACATGGCCGAGATCGATACCGAGAGCGCCTTGGTAGTCGATGACAAGCAACGCCTGGAACTGAAGGTCGGCGATCACTTTCGTGCCGCAGTGTTGCCTAGCCGCGAAGGCGGCAAGCTGGAAATGCGCTTTCGCGACATCAAGCTGAATGTCTACGGTGTAGGCGACTACGCATTTGTTTCGGTGCCGGAAGGTGAGGGCATCGTATTCCGCGAGGGCCACGGTGTGATGCTGGTGTTCGCCGCGCAACAACAGGTTCAGGAAGGGCTGGGCAAGCTGCTCAAGGCGGTGACCGGCAAGGTCGCGAAGTGGCGCAAAGGCGAGCTGACCACCTTCAAGGCCAGTGAATGAACGAAGGTGACGAAGCGCCAGGAACGCGTGCCGAGTTTCATCGGCAATACCAGGCGCAAGCCATGGCCGAGGCCCGGCGCCTGCTGGCGCAACGAGAGGCGATGGGCTTGGGCTGGCTGACCTGGGTGGCGGCCCAGTTGTATCAGCTGAGCCCTGCGCCTTATGCCGCCATGGTACGGCGCGAGTTGCAGCGCCTGACCCAAGGCTGAGCACAGCCGCTTCAGTTGCCGCGATCCCGGCCGCTGCTGACTTCTTCCGGTACGGCTTCGTTCGCCATGCGTTTGCGGAACAGCGCCGCCCTGGCCAGCAACAGGGTAGTGACCGGCACGGTGATCGACAGCAGGATCGGAATCAGCCAGGCGTGGAGCACCGGGCTATCCTTGAGCCAGGAAAAGTAGATGATCGATGCCAGGGCCACGCACCAGGCGCCGATGGTCGATGCCAGGGCCGGTGGGTGCATGCGCTGGAAGTAGTCTTTCAGGCGCAGCAGGCCAATGGCGCCGATCAGCGCGAAGAGGCTGCCGATCAGCAGCAGGGCGGCAGTCACCAGCTCAAGCCAGAACGGCAGTTCAAGGGTTTCAGTCATTCGATCACCTCACCACGCAACAGGAACTTGGCCAAGGCGAACGACCCGACAAAGCCGAACAGGGCAATCAGCAGTGCACCTTCGAAATAGGTGTCACTGGCATAGCGGATCCCCAGCACCAGCATCGTCAGCATGCCCAGGATGTACAGGTAGTCCAGTGCCAGCACCCGGTCCTGTGCGGAGGGGCCGCGGAACAGCCGGACCAACGCCAGGCCCATGGCCAGGGCGAAGATGAACAGGCTGGCGAGGACTGCGTTGGCGAGCAGGCCTGTCATTCGAAAATCTCCATCAGCGGGCGTTCGTAGGTGAGCTTGAAGTGCTCGATGAAGCCGGCTTCGTCGTCGAGGTCGAACACATGCAGCAGCAGTACGCTGCGGTCCAGGGCCAGCTCCGACCATACGGTGCCGGGTACGACCGTGGTGATCATCGACAGTGCTGCGAGGCCGTGGGCGTCGCGCAGGTCCAGTGGGATGTGCACGAATGCCGAGCGAGGTGGGCGTTGCCCGGCGCGCAGCACGCCGATGGCCACCAGCAGGTTAGAGTGGATGACATCGATGCCGACCCGGCCAATCAGCTTTGCCACCACCCAGGGTTTGCGCACATGCGCGTACTGCGGGCGCAACGGTGCCATCAGCAGCGGGGCCAGCACGCCAAGCGTTGCGCCCAGCAACAGGTTGCCGGGACTGACCGACAGGTTCAACAGCAGCCACAGCACGAACAAGGCCATGGACAGCAGAGGTGCGGGGAACAGTCGGCTCATGGCTGCACCTGTACGTCGAGTGTGGTCGGGCCGGGAATGGGCCGGGCCGCCATCACCGCTTCGATGTAGGCTTGCGGTGCCTGCAGGCTGGCCGCCGTGTCCTGGGTATAGCGCAGCAGCGGTTCGGCCCTGAAACTGAGGATGATGCACAGGCCGAGCAGGATCACGATCGGCAGGCACTCGTAGCGGCGCAGTACGGGCGATGGGCGCTCTTCGGGCTTCCAGAAACGCTGGATGCCGACCCGACCAAAGGCGATCAGCGAGGCCATGCCCGAGAGAATGAGCAAGGCCACCAGCCCCCAGCCTGCCACCGATAGCGGTTGTTCGGCGGGCATGCCCAGGCCTTGTGGATTGAACAGCGCGCTGATCAGGTTGAGCTTGGCAACGAACCCGGATAGCGGCGGCATGCCGATGATCAGCAGGGCGCAGGCGATGAAGCTCAGGCCAAGGAAGGCCATGGTC
This sequence comes from Pseudomonas sp. NBRC 111130, assembly GCF_001320485.1. Classification (NCBI taxonomy): domain Bacteria; kingdom Pseudomonadati; phylum Pseudomonadota; class Gammaproteobacteria; order Pseudomonadales; family Pseudomonadaceae; genus Pseudomonas; species Pseudomonas sp. NBRC 111130. Next base: position 14,230 of record NZ_BCBG01000010.1, on the reverse strand, counting down.
CAGGGGATGATCTGGCCGATGACCACTTTCTGCTCGTCGTCGAGGTTGATGCCCTTGGGTGGGTGCAGCGACTCGAGCGGTGAAGGCATGGCATCTTCTTCTTCATCCAGTGGCGCTTCGTTGGCCGAGCGCGAGCGCTCGACCAGTTCGGCCAGCAGGAACAGCGCGCACAGCGCCAGGGTCGAGTTGACCAGATAGAACAGCGCGGCGCCGGTAAGCGCCGGCTGGGCGAAACCGACCGCGCCGAGCAAGGTGCCGGCGGAAACCAGGATGCTCAGTGCGGCCATGCGCTCCAGGCGCTGTGCGGCCAGTATCGACACCGCTGCCACGGCGAGGGTCGCCAGGCCGCCGTAGATCAGCCATTGCCCGCCAAAGTGCGCCGAGGCCCCTGCCTGCCCGGAGAACAGCAGGGTCCACAGGCGCAGTACGGCGTACAGGCCGACCTTGGTCATGATCGCAAACAGCGCTGCGACTGGCGCACTGGCCGAGGCGTAGGCGGGCACCAGCCAGAAATTCAGCGGCCAGATGCCGGCCTTGGCCAGGAAGGCCATGGCCAGGATCGCTGCACCTGCATGCAACAGGCCACGGTCGGCTTCCGGCACCAGAGGGATCTTCAGGGCGAGGTCGGCCATGTTGAGGGTGCCGGTGACGCCATACAGCATCGCCGCCCCGACGAGGAACAGCGATGAGGCGAACAGGTTTATGGCTATGTAATGCAGCCCGGCACGCACCCGGGCACGGCCCGAGCCATGCAGTAGCAGGCCGTAGGAGGCGGCCAGCAAGACTTCGAAGAACACGAACAGATTGAACAGGTCGGCGGTGAGGAAGGCGCCATACAGGCCCATCAGCTGAATCTGGAACAACGCGTGGAAGCTGGCGCCGGCACCATCCCAGCGGGCGCGGGCGAACAGCAGGGCGCTGATGCCGATGACACCCGTCAGGGTCAGCAGCAGTGCGCAAAGATGATCCACCACCAGCACGATGCCAAAGGGCGCGGGCCAGTTGCCTGGGAGGTAGACGCCGATCGATTCGGCCTGCCCCTGGGTGCGTACCCATAGCAGCAGGCTCACGGCGATGGCCAGGCCGGTGAAAGTGGACAGCAGGTTCAGGCGCGCCTTGATCCGCCGATGCTTTTCGCCAAGCAGCAGCATCACTGCGGCAGTCAGCAGCGGTAGCAGGATAGGGGCGACGATCAGTTGACTCATGCCACTCATTCGTCACGCTCCCGGCCATCCACATGGTCGGTGCCGGTCAGGCCACGCGATGCCAGCAGCACTACCAGGAACAGCGCGGTCATGGCAAAGCTGATGACAATGGCCGTGAGCACCAGCGCCTGTGGCAGCGGATCGGTGTAGTGCAGCAGGTCCTGAGTCACGCCTTCCTTGATGATCGGCTCCTTGCCGATGAACAGGCTGCCCATGCTGAAGATGAACAGGTTGACCCCATACGACAGCAGGCACAGGCCCATGATCACCTGGTAGGTCCGAGGGCGCAGGATCAACCACACCCCCGAGGCGGCCAGTACACCGATGGCGACTGCGATGACTTCTTCCATCAGGCGGCTCCTGCTTGGCTGGGCTTCGATGGGCTGCCCGGGCGGTAGGCGCGCACCGACTGGTGCGCGAGGGCGGTGAGGATCAGCAGCGTCGAGCCGACCACCACGGTGAACACGCCGATGTCGAAGAACAGCGCGCTGGCCACGTGCACATCGCCGAGCAGGGGCAGGTGCAGGTGGGCGGTATGGGTGGTGAGGAACGGATAGCCGAGCAGCATGGCGCCAGCCCCGGTCAGGGTTGCACAGAGTAGCCCGGTGCCCATCCAGCGCAGCGGCCGCAGGCTCATTTGCGCCTCGACCCACTGGGTGCCGGCCACCATGTACTGAAGGATGAACGCCACCGACATCACCAGGCCAGCGACGAAACCGCCGCCCGGCTGGTTATGGCCACGCATGAACAGGTACATCGATACCAGCAGGGCGATCGGCAGCAGCAGGCGCACAAGCACCGCCGGCACCATCATGAACCCCAGAGCGGTGTCGGTGGCATGCCGCGGGTTGATCAGGTCGGTGACCACGTCCGGCGCCAGCTGACGCTGCTGCGCGGGTAACTGCATGCTCTCTTTCGGCGGGCGGAAGCGCCGCAGCAGGGCGAACACAGTCAGCGCCACGGCCACCAGTACGGTGATCTCGCCGAGGGTGTCGAAGCCGCGGAAATCCACCAGCATCACGTTGACCACATTGGTGCCACCGCCTTGTGGCAGGGCGCGGCTGAGGTAGAACGAAGAGATGTCGTTGGGTGTCGGCCGGGTCAGCATGGAGTAGGACAACACGGCCATGCCGCCGCCGACCAGTATCGCCAGCAGCAGGTCGCGCAGGCGGCGGGCACGGGCACGGTCGAGGCTGCCAGGTAGCGGCGACACACCTTCGATGCGCCGTGGCAACCAGCGCAGGCCAAGCAGGATCAGTACCGTGGTGACCACTTCGACCACGAGTTGGGTCAGGGCCAGATCAGGGGCGGAGAACCAGACGAAGGTGATGCAGGTCATCAGGCCGCAGACACCGACCATGATCAGCGCGGCCAAGCGATGGTACTTGGCCTGATAGGCAGCCCCGATGGCACAGGCGATAGCGATCAGCCACAATGCGACGAACACCCCGGAGCCCGGGATCTTCGGCCGGTCACCCCAGCTCAGGCCGCTGTACAGCATCGGCGAGAGGCCGGCGATGAAGGCGGCCAGTACCAGCATGAACAGTTGCGACTGCAGGCGGCGGCTGGTCAGCAACCGCTCGATGCGCCGTGCCAGCAGCATCAGCCGGACCTGACCGTGCTCGAACAGGCGCTTGCCGTTGAGGCGCTCGATCAGCGGTGGATACGGGAAGCGCCCGAGACGCAGCTGGTTGCGCAACAGCAGGTAGAGCACGATACCGCCGCACATGGCCATCAGGCTCATGATCAGCGGGGCATTCCAGCCGTGCCAGATGGCCAGGCTGTATTCTGGCAGCGTGCCACCCACCACCGGCAGTGCAGCGGCGGCCAGCAGCGGGCCGACCGACTGGGCCGGGAATATGCCCACTACCAGGCAGGTGAGGACCAGCAGTTCGACCGGTGCGCGCATCCAGCGAGGTGGTTCGTGCGGCGTGTGTGGCAGGTCTTCTGCCGTAGGCCCGAAAAATACATCGACAGTGAAGCGCAGGGCATAGGCGACGCTGAAGGTCCCGGCGAGGGTGGCGATCACCGGCAGCATTGCTTCGACCCACGCGGTTGAGCTGATGAACACGGTTTCGGCGAAGAACATTTCCTTGGACAGGAAGCCGTTCATCAGCGGCACGCCGGCCATCGAGGCGCTGGCCACCATGGCCAGGGTCGCGGTATAGGGCACCAGGCGGACCAGGCCGCTCAGGCGGCGGATGTCACGGGTGCCGCTTTCATGGTCGATGATGCCGGCGGCCATGAACAACGAGGCCTTGAAGGTAGCGTGATTGAGAATGTGGAACACGGCGGCGACCGCTGCCAGCGGACTGTTGAGGCCCAGCAGCAGCGTGATCAGGCCCAGGTGGCTGATGGTCGAATAGGCCAGCAGGCCCTTGAGGTCGTTCTGGAACATTGCGGCGAAGGCGCCCAGCAGCAGGGTAATGGCACCCGCGCCGCCCACTATCCAGAACCATTCTTCGGTGCCCGACAGCACTGGCCAGAGGCGTGCCAGCAGGAACACGCCGGCCTTGACCATGGTCGCCGAGTGCAGGTAGGCGGAAACCGGAGTGGGTGCTGCCATGGCATGGGGCAGCCAGAACTGGAAGGGGAATTGCGCACTCTTGCTCAATGCGCCGATCAGGACAAGGGGCAGCAACACCGGGTACAGGGCGTGCTGGCGTATGGTTTCGCCGGCAGCCAGGACCTTGTCCAGGTCGTAGCTGCCGACCACATGGCCGAGCAGCAGGGCCCCGACCAGCAGGCATAGGCCACCGGCCCCGGTGACCATCAAGGCCATGTAGGCGCCGCGGCGGGCGTCGGCGCGGTGATGCCAGTAACCGATCAGCAGGAACGAGAACAGGCTGGTCAGTTCCCAGAAGAACACCAGCTGGATCAGGTTGCCGGAGATTACCAGGCCGAGCATGGCACCCATGAATGCCAGGAAAAAGGCGAAGAAGCGTGGCACCGGGTCTTGCGGCGACATGTAGTACCGGGCATACAGCGACACCAGCGCGCCGATACCCAGTACCAGCAATGAGAACAGCCAGGCGAAACCGTCCATGCGCAGGACCAGGTTCAGCCCCAGGCTGGGCAGCCACAGCAGTTCTTCGCGAATAACCCCGCCATCGACAACCTGAGGGTACAGCAGTGCTACCTGGACGGTGCCGACCAGGGCCACGAGCCCAGCCAGGATGGACTCTGCGTTACGTGCGTTGTGCGGCAGCGCAGCTGCCAGGCAACTGCCCAGGAACGGCAGAAGCAGTAGCACTATCAATGACATAGCGTTCTATTCTGGAAAGGTTTGCAAGGATCATACGTGCCGGGCCGTTGATCACCAACACGCAAGCTGTCGCAGAATCCTACAAAAGCGCTGTGACAAGCTGTTTTTTTATAACAGTTTTTTACAAAGCATAGACGCTGCCGGGCGCTTCACAGGCCGGCTTCAGTTTCGCGCGCGGCTGGTGCCTCGAGGGCATCGCTGCCTTCCCGGCTGCGCCGGATCTTCAGTTCGCTCACCACCACGGCAATGACGATCAGCAACCCGCCGATCAGTGCGATGCCTGGCAAGCGCTCGCCAGCGATGCGCCCAACGATGCCGGCCCACACCGGCTCGCCCGCGTAGATCAGCGTGGCGCGGGTGGGTGAAACCGACTTCTGTGCCCAGTTCATCGCCACCTGGATCACCGCGCTCATGGCGCCAAGGCCCAACGCGCTGAGCAACAGCAACCAGGAAAAGTCGGGCAGACGCTCCTGGGTAGGCACGATCATCAGGAACGCCAGCAGCGAAGCGGTCGCCAACTGCACCACGGTGACCCGGCGCACATCGACCTGGCCGGCGAAGCGGCTGATCAGGATGATCTCGGCGGCGATGGCCACGGCGCTCACCAGGGTCACCACTTCACCTTCGCTGAAGTGCAGCGCGCCGCCTTCGGGGCCGGCCAGCAGCATCAGGCCGACGAACGCCAGGCAGATGCCGATGCTCGGCATCAGCCCTGGACGGCGGCCCAGCACCAGCCACTGGAGCAATGGCACGAACGGCACATAAAGCGCGGTGATGAAGGCCGACTGGCTGCTGCTGATGGTTTGCAAGCCCATGGTCTGCAGGCCGTAGCCCAGCATGATGGAGACGCCGATCAGCACGCCGGCTTTCAATTCGGTGAAGGTCAGGCCGGGCAATGCACGCGCCGATGCCAGGCCGACAAACAGCGCCGCTGCGGCGAAGCGCAGGCCGACGAAGAACATCGGGCCGCTCACGGTCATGACGTTGTGCACCAGCAGGAAGGTACCGCCCCACAGCATGGTGATGAACACCAGCACCATTTCGGCCTTGCTCAGGCGAAAAGAGACTGCGGTTTGTGGGCTGCTGGTCGGTCGGCTCATGGTCTTGCGCACTCGGAGGGAGCGGCGCACAATCGCCGCAAAGTGGGCAGTATACTGCGCAAATCCCTACCAGTGAGCAATATAGTGCACAAAGATTCGACGCACCGTGCCTCGGTGCTGCAGCATGTCAGCCTTAATGTCCGCAGCCTGCGCAATGCGACCGGGCTGAGCCAGAGCGCCCTGGCCGAACGTTCCGGGGTCAGCCGGCGAATGCTCGTGGCGATCGAGGCGGGCGAGAAGAATGTCAGCCTGACGACCCTCGACCTGATTGCCGAAGCCCTGGGTGTCGCCTTCAGCACCCTGATCCAGGCCCCCGGTCAGCGCGACCCCAGCCGCATCGACGAACTGGCCTGGACGGGCAAGCACCCGCAGAGCAAGGCCGTGCTGCTGGCCAGCAGCAGTGCCCGGCGCGAAGTGGAAATCTGGGAATGGACCCTCGCGTCTGGCGAGTACTACACCAGCGAAGCTGATGCCGAGGGCTGGAGTGAGCAGATCTATGTGGCCGAAGGCCAGTTGACGCTTATTATCGAGGGCGCCGAGCACTGCCTGCAGGTCGGGCAGTTCCATGTATTTCCCAGCAACTGCCGCTATGCCTATCGCAATGATGGGACAGTGCCCGTGCGCTTTGTGCGTAACGTGGTGATCTGATGCCTTTGAAGGTCAATCGTTGAGCAATTCGTCGGTCTTCACCACCTTGGCATAGGCGAACGCCAACGCCGCCATGGCCGAGTCGTGCACATGGGTGGCCGGTACCTGCTTGCCCTCGAACTCCAGCGGCAAGGTGGCGCAGGCATCGTGGGCCACGGTGACGTCGAAGCCGAAGTCGGCGGCGGCGCGGGAGGCGGCATCGATGCACATGTGGCTCATGCTGCCGACGATGGTCACAGCCTTGACCTGATGCCGGTCCAGCGTCTGCTTGAGATCGGTCCCGAGGAACGCGTTGACCTTGTGCTTGAGCACGACCGGCTCGCCCGCTGCAGGGGCCACCTTGTCGTGGATGGCTGCGCCCTCGGAGCCTGGCGCGAAGAAGGGCGCATCGGCGCTTTCGAACTCATGCTTCACATGCACCACCAGATCGCCCTTGGCGCGCGCTGCAGCGAGCAGGCGTGCGGCGTTGTCAGCTGCCTGGTCGGCCCCCTCGAGGGTCCATTTGCCGCCGGGGAAATAGTCGTTCTGGATGTCGATGATGATCAGGGCCTGCTTGCTCATGCTGCCTCCTGTGGCAGTAGTAGTTGGATGACGATAGTTATAGGCTGTGGGCATCGACTTGAGGATTGGCGCGATCGACACAATGGCGGCAAAAACTGACAGCCCCGGCAACCTGGAGATCGGCCTGCTGCACTACCCGGGCGCGCAGCGCGCGGCGTTGCACGGCCTGAGCGACGTGTTCAGCGTGGCCAATCGCATGGTCGCCGAGCTGGGCGCCGTCGGGCTGCCGCAGATCCGGGTCAGCCACTGGCAGCTCGATGAGGCAGGGCTGTTGCAGCGCATTGAGGACGGCCTTGGCGCGGCGAGCCAGCCGCTGCGTGTGTTGATCATCCCGCCGAGCCTGGAGGCGACCCCGCCCCCGGATCTGCTCGAACGTCACCGGCAGCCGTTGTGCCAATGGCATGGCCAAGGCACGGTGATGGCGTCAGTGTGTATCGGCGTGTTCTTCATTGCCGCCAGTGGCCTGCTCGATGGGCGGGCAGCCAGTTCTCACTGGAATTACGCGCAAACCCTTGCCGAGCGTTACCCCAAGGTCCATGTGGAGGCCAATCTGCCGCTGCTGGATGACGGCGACATCATCACTTCTGCTGGCCTGATGGCATGGACCGAACTGGGGTTGCGCCTGCTGGAGCGCTATCTCGGCGCGTCGGTGGCCTGGGAGACGGCGCGCTACCTGTCCGTCGAGCCGGTCAGCAGGCCATTGCCGGGGGCGCTGTTCAGCCCGCGCCTGGACCATGGCGACGAGGCGGTGCTGAAAGTTCAGCACTGGTTGCAGGCAGCGGGTGCGCAAGACGCCGACCTCGCCGGCATGGCCACTTGTGCCGGGCTAGAGGTGCGCACATTCCTCCGGCGCTTTCGTGCGGCCACCGGCCTCAAGCCTACCGAGTACTGCCAGCAAGTAAGGGTGGGGCGTGCCTGCCGAATGCTGGAGTTCACCCGGCGCACGGTCGAGCAGATTGCCTGGGGGGTCGGTTATCAGGACCCGGGGGCGTTTCGCAAGGTGTTCCAACGCATTACCGGGCTGACTCCCAGCGAGTATCGGCAGCGCTTGGCCTTGCCTGGCTCAGGGTAGATGCGGCCCCGGCCCCTCATCCGCCAGATGATCCTGGCGATTGCGCAGCGGGCATTCCTTCAGCGACATGCAACCGCAGCCGATGCAGCCGTCGAGCTGGTCGCGCAGCCTGACCATTTCGTCGATCCTGTGGTTCAGATCCTCACGCCAGCGTGCCGATAGGCGCCGCCAGTCTTCGGCGGTCGGAGTTTGGTCGTTGGGCAGAGTGGCCAGCGCCGAGGCAATCTCGGCCAGCGCGATGCCCAGGCGCTGGGCCATCTTGATCACCGCGACCCGGCGCAGCATTGCCCTTGGGTAGCGCCTTTGGTTGCCCGCATTACGGGTGCTCTGGATCAGGCCCTTGGTTTCGTAGAAATGCAATGCAGTCACTGCCACGCCGCTACGCGCGGCCAACTGGCCGACGCTGAGCAGCTTTTCCGGGGCAGTGGGGGATGGCTTGGGCATGGGAAAAAACGCTTGACCTTGAGTTAACTGGAGGTTTTACCCTTCTGGCGATTCCGAATCAAGCGCTCGCAGCAAGGAGACACGCGATGACGGCCACCACGCATTCCCTGTGGTTCACCCAGATGATCGAATATGAAGTGCCCGCTTCCCGCCAGGTGGCACTGGCTGAGGCATTGGTTGCGCGCAGCGAGGAGTTGGCTGCGCGATGCCAAGGTTTGCAAAGCGTCAGCATCCAGACCAGTGACGATGGCAGCCGGGTCTTGCAAAACCTGCAATGGCAATCACGCCAGGCTTGGGTGGTAGCGGCGGAGTTGTTTGCCGAGGAGCCCTTTTTCGAACTGCTTAGGCGCCATCAGGCGCGTGGTGTCAACTTTTCCGCGTATCAGGCGATGCGCAGCCTGATACGCGGGGCCGATGGCGGGCTGCATTGCCAGGTTGCCGACCTTCAGGCGTACCAGGGTGCGTAGTGCGGGTAGCGGTCCAGGCGTGCGCCGATCACCATCTCGCTGACCCATGCGGCCAGGATCGAGCTATAAGCCTTCTGGCTTTGCTCACTCGATAGGGCGTGATCGGCACCGTCGACGATGCGATGGGTCAGCGAATGAGCGCTGACGAATGCCGAGCGGTAGCTCATCAGTGTGGCGTGGGGCACGTAGTCATCCTGCTCCGATTCGACCAGCAGCACATCACCGGAAAACTCGGCACAGGCCGCCAGCGCACGGTTGTCGGAGGGGCCGAGCAGGCGCAAGCGGTAATCGTTCAGGCGCTGGCGGTCGAGCGCCTGTTTGGGCATGTTCCATTCGTCATCCCAGTACATCGCTGGCACGCGCAACGCCAGCCATTTCACTGGCCGCTGCAAGGTCAGCAAGGTGGCCAGATAGCCACCGTAGCTGCTGCCAATGATGGCGATCGCGCTGCTGTCCACCGCCGGATGACTGACCAGCCGATCGTAGGCAGCCAGCAGGTCCTGGAGATTCTGCTCGCGCGTGACGGTCAGGCGCTGGCTTTCGGTTTTCGCGTGGCCGCGCAGGTCGAAGGTCATGCACACGCAGCCCAGGCCCGTAATGTGCCGTGCGCGTGCCAGGTCGCGCTGCTGGCTGCCGCCCCAGCCGTGGACGAAGAGAATGCCGGGCATCTTGCTGCCGGGGCTGACCAGCGTGCCGACGATGCTGTCATCCTCGACCTGCAGTTCCACGGTTTCACTCTGAATGCTCATGCCGGCGAATCCGTGCGTATTTGCTGAGTTGTCCGAGTTCACTGTCGTTTCCTTGATAGAAGAGGGTGGCGTCAGCGGGCAAGTCTGGCGTGCCGAACACTTCATGGGTTGAGGCGCATACCTGCTGTAGTGCCGGGTCGTCGGCAAATGCCTGCAGTGCCAGGAGCTCTGCGCTGCTGGCTCCCCCTAGACGCCACGATTGTTCGAGCACGCCGCTGCGCACATGGCCGTCGGCCGTAATGCCGCGAGCGATATCGTAGTTGCGCCGCGATGCGATGAAGCCCGGGAAGTGCTGCTCGGCGGCTTGCTCGTAGGCCATGGCCTGGGTAATTGCCAGGCGCAGGTGGTCTTCCAGAGGCCGTTGCAGCAGGGCCAGGTAGTCACCGCGCACCACGACCAGTTCGGAGCCGCCGTAGACTTCGGTACCTTGGTGGTCCCGGGTCAGCTGCTGGGTGCCGTGATAACTGCAGGTCAAGCCGCCGACGCGGACCTGACCGACACTGAAGGTCTCGACACTGCTCAGGTCTTCTTCCAGCACCAGGCCCCACAGGGCAAGGTCCCGTTCATCGATGTTGCTCAACAGCGGTTCCAGCTGATCCGCCTCGAAGATGACGTGCTGGCCCCGGCCCGCACTCGCCAGCACCGGCTTGACCCGGACTGGACCATCAAGCAGCAGCAATTGGGTGGCGCGCCGGGCATCGGCCTTGCTGAAAACGGTGTAGCCGCGAAGTAATGCATCGCTTGCCTGGCGGGCGAAGGCATCGGTCCAGCCCGGTGGGAATTGGGCATCGGCCGGTATCGGGTGGGAAATGGCCTTGGTAGCCATGTAAGGGTGGCTGACCAGTCCGCCGAACAGGTCGTGCTCGCTGCGAATGCCCATGGCGGCATAACGCTCAGGGCCGACCAGGGTTTCGGTAGGCAGGTAATAGTAGTGCGGGTCGTCCTTTGCGGGCACGCCCGGCAGTACGGCATGACAACCCAGCAGCCGGGCCAGGCGGTCCGCCAGTTTCATGTGCACGGCATGTTCATGTTCCGGGGTGTGCTCGCGAGTGTCGAGCAATACCACGGCGGTCTTCGGCTGGCGGGCACTGGGCATGGGCATCTGCCTGTGTGCAGTGAATGTACAGGTTGTGAAGCCACTGCCATCGGTAAGTTCAGCTGGATGTGACTGACGGTCCCGGCCCGGCTGCAGGTGGCGGGATGGGCATAGCGTGCCGTGAGTCGGCCGCCGCGATTGCGGGACTGTGGCAGCTGTTCCATTATTCTCCCCCTGGAACAACCACGATGTGACCGCAGGAGTGCGCATGAACGTTCAGACCACGATTGAGCAAAGTGTGCCGGAGCGCTTGGCGCGCGTGCGCGCAGTCATGGCCCGGGAGGGGGTCGATGCCCTGTTGGTGCCGTCGGCCGACCCACACCTCTCCGAGTATCTGCCGGGCTATTGGCAAGGGCGTCGGTGGCTGTCGGGCTTTGACGGTTCGGTAGGTACATTGGTGGTGACCGCAGACTTCGCGGGGGTGTGGGTCGACAGCCGTTACTGGGAGCAAGCCGAGAAGGAGCTGGCCGGTAGCGGCATCGTCTTGATGAAGCTTCTGCCGGGCAAGCCGGGTGCGCTGGAATGGCTGGGTGACAATGTTCGGCTCAAAGGTACTGTAGCCGTAGATGGTGCAGTCATGGCGCTGGCTTCGGCCCGCCAGCTCGAGGAGCGACTCAAGGCCCGCGAGGCGCACTTGGCAACCGATCGGGACTTGCTCGCCGAGGTGTGGGAGGGCCGCCCGGCGCTGCCTGCCAACCCGATCTATCAGCACCTGCCGCCCTATGCCACGGTCAGCCGGGCCGAGAAGCTTCGCCAACTGCGGGCAACGCTGCAGGAAAGGGGCGCTGATTGGCACTTCATCGCGACGCTGGACGACATCGCCTGGCTGTTCAACCTGCGCGGCAGTGATGTGTCCTACAACCCGGTCTTCGTGTCCTTTGCACTGGTTGGCAAGGGCCAGGCGATCCTGTTCGTCGGCACCGGAAAGCTTGATGAGCACTTGCGCCATGTACTTGAGGTCGACGGCATCGAGGTGCGCGATTACAGCAAGGTTGCGCAGGCGTTGGCTGAACTGGCCCCGCATAGCCGACTGCTGGTCGACCCGGCTCGCGTGACTTGCGGCTTGCTGAAGCATCTGGATGCCCAGGTTCAGCTGATCGAAGGGCTGAACCCGACCACCCTGAGCAAATCACGCAAAGGTGAAGAAGAGCTGGTGCACATCCGCCAGGTCATGGAGCAGGATGGCGCGGCCTTGTGCGAATTCTTCGCCTGGTTTGAGGCGCATCAGGGTCAGGAGGCCATCACCGAACTGACGGTCGATGAGCAGTTGAGCGCTGCGCGCGCTCGCCGACCAGGTTTCGTCTCGCTGAGCTTTTCGACCATTGCCGCGTTCAACGGCAATGGCGCGATGCCGCATTACCGCGCTACCGAGGAATCCCACGCGACCATCGAAGGTGATGGCCTGCTGCTGATCGATTCCGGTGGGCAGTATCTGGGGGGCACCACCGACATCACGCGGATGGTTCCGGTAGGCACGCCAAGCGTCATGCAAAAGCAGGACTGCACGCGCGTGCTCAAGGGCATGATTGCCTTGTCGCGAGCCAGCTTCCCGCGCGGCATCCTGTCACCGTTGCTCGATGCCATTGCACGGGCGCCGATCTGGGCAGACCAGGTGGACTATGGGCACGGTACCGGGCATGGTGTTGGCTACTTCATGAACGTGCACGAAGGTCCCCAGGTGATTGCCTACCAGGCGGCAACCTCGCCTCAGACGGCAATGCAGGTGGGCATGATCAGCTCGATCGAGCCGGGGACCTACCGGCCGGGCGCCTGGGGTGTGCGCATCGAGAACCTGGTGGCGAACCGCGAGGCGGGCAATAGCGCGTTCGGCGAGTTCCTCTGCTTCGAGACGCTGACGCTGTGCCCTATCGATACGCGCTGCTTGCTTCCCGAAATGCTGACCACGCAAGAGCGGGATTGGCTGAACCAGTATCACGCCACGGTACACGAGCGCTTGGCTCCTTTGCTGCAAGGTGCTGCGCTGGATTGGCTGAAGGCGCGCACGGCGCCGCTTTGACGGATGCTGGCAATCGGTACATATAAAGAAGGGCAGCTCGCAGGCTGCCCTTTTCTATTTACAGATGACGATCATGCTGCGGCTGGTGTAGCCGGCGGGGTTGATGCCGAACAGGTAGTCCCCGGGCTCCTCGTCGGTGTCTCCGGAGCGGGCGATCACCTTGTAACCGCGAGCGCTGCAGGAAGTGGCCGCTTTGCTGTAGCACTTGTCCCATGACGAAGACAGGCCAGAGCAATTGATATGCAGGCCTTTCTTCCCCTTTTTGACCTCAGTTTTGGCCGTTGCGGCGCATCCGGCCATGGCCAAGACGGCCAGGATGAGCAAAATACGTTTCATTCCTGTCCTTAAATGCACGGGCCGATCAGCTGTCTGGCCCAGTCGTTATCGCTTCGGTCTTCCTGAACCTTCCTCGGCTTCCGTGTCCGCTCAAGTAGATAGCGTAAAGATTATGATTTTGTGACAGCTTAATCAGCGAGGCGAGCGGGGACAATCATTAATCTTGTCTCAAATGAAAATGCTTCTCAAATCAGTCTGCTGCAACTGCAGGACTTGTCTCACGGCGCATGGACAATGTCGCGCCTACGGAGGCTGCGATGATCGCAAGAATGGCCAGCCACTGGGTGGTGCTGAGTACCTCGCCGAGGAACAGCAGGCCTGACAGCGCGCCAATCGCCGGTTCGATACTCATCAGCGTGCCGAAGGTGCGGGCCGGCATGCGGGTCAGGGCGACCATTTCCAGGCTGTAGGGCAGGGCGGTCGAAAGCACGGCGACACCCAGTGCCAGAGGGATAACGGCAGGGGTGAGCAGCGCACTACCGGCATGTACGATGCCGACAGGCGCGACAAACAGCGCTGCGACCACCACGCCGAGGGCCGCACTCTGGATACCATGCTCGGCGCCGGCACGTTGGCCAAACAGAATATACAGTGCCCAGCACACACCCGCGCCCAGTGCATAGGCCGCACCCTGCAGGTCCAACGGCTGACCACCGTGCCCGACCGGCAGCAGCAACAACAGACCCGCGACGGCCAGGGCAATCCACACGAAGTCCAGCGCACGCCGCGAGGCAAACAGCGCTACTGCCAGGGGGCCGGTGAACTCCAGGGCGACAGCGATGCCCAGCGGTGTGGTCTGCAGGGACATATAGAAGAGGAAGTTCATGCCGCCCAGTGACATGCCGTAGATGACCACGTTGCGCAGGGTGTTGGCGGTCAGGCGGACCCGCCATGGCCGCAGGATCAGCAGCATGATGATGCTGGCGAAGATCAGGCGCAGGGTGGTGGTGCCTTGAGCGCCAATGATAGGGAACATGCTTTTGGCCAATGAGGCGCCGGACTGGATCGAGGCCATGGCAATCAGCAGCAGGCCGATCGGGAAGAGAGTGGCGGCCAGGCTGCGGGGCTGGGTGTTCATTTCTGCGCGGCTATCCTTGGGAGGTGTACGGGGGTGTGCAATATAGTGCGCAATTGCTTGGGTTGGGTGCAAGGGGATAGGGGATCGGCTTTTCTTGAAATTTAGCTTGACGGGGTTTCGAATCCCCTTATAATGCGCCCCACTTCCAGCGACATCGGAACGACAAACTCCTTGAAATTCAACGAGTTAGGT